>JAWXBP010000419.1 GCA_034440135.1 Planctomycetia bacterium | reverse complement strand
TCCACGCCTCGCGCGACCAAGAACTCCAAGCCGCCACCACCCGCCGCCGTCGCAACCACGCAAAACGCCGCGCAGCGCTGGCGGTCCGTTAACGGTTACGCTCTTTCGGAGGTCGATCACCTTTTTCTTGCGCCGCTGATAGGCTTTTACACGGCAGTTGTCCGAGCAGAAAAGCCGGTCACTGCGATTGACTTGAGGAGACAGCTCGAATGGCTTGTCACAGAGTTCGCAATTGCGGTATTGCTTGAGGTCCGCAATCGCCTCGGCGATCTGCAGATAGAACACATAGGGCAGCGAGTACACATCCATTTTGAGATCGATGTTGCCGTTGAGCAGAACCGCAGAAAGGTGGACTTCGGCATACGAAAACAGCTCGTTCAGCAAGTCCACCATCTCCGTGGTCAGTTTCTTCGCTCCCGGTCGGCGATGTTGATATGCGATAAACTCGTCGGCACGTTCGATGTAGCCGCGCACGCGACCGATCGCATCCTCCCAATCCCACAGTGTCCAGTCGACACCTTCCATAACGTCGCCGAGGGAACTGAAGTCGCCGTAGCGATTCGCAAAGGCAAGAACGTCGTCCGCGGTCGGATCGAGCCTGGCGAAAACGCGAAAAAGCGCCGGTTCAGTGACAAAAGGATCGTAAGTGAAGTCGTAGTTCACCTCGCCATGTTCGTTGTATTGCTGGCGAAGATCCCATTCGCTATTCCACTTGATGTACATCCCAGTCGTGTACGCATCATGACCGTCTTCCAGGCTGACGTCCGTTTCGTCCCAAGAGTAGCCCTTTTGGTCGACGACGATGTGGCCCTGAAATCGGCTCATTGCATCCTCACGGATTTACGGATGTATTTACGGCTATTGTGACAGCAACCGTCTATTCAGGCGGTCACGGGTATTTATGATTAACGTGTTAGCAGACGTAAAGCAATGTCCATCCTGCAAGGAAACACAAAAAATGGCAAGCGTCGCTGATGAACGGAGGCCGACGACCCTGGACGCCGCTGGACTGCAACCTGTCCGCGCCGTCGCCGAGTTTCTGGCCATCAGCCGTAGCAAGGTTTACCAATTGATGGAAACTGGGGAACTGCCGTACGTGAAGCTCGGCAAGAGCCGCCGCGTTCGTTGGTCGGACGTAATCGCGCTGGTCGATCAGAACGTCGTCGCCAGAACGTAATTAACCTCGTCGCCGGTGGATCGCTGACGACGTTCATTGTGGCCTTGGCTCTATCGATCAGGATGGAACCGCCGTGCAATGCGGTGCTCGGATGTCCGCGCTTGAAACAGCAATTCGTTACGTGCGACGTGGTTGGCGGGTGGTGCCAATTCCCACGCGGAGCAAGAATCCCGGCTTCGCCAGCTGGCAACAGCTGCGTTTGGCGGAACGGGAACTCCCCAACCACTTCAACGGCGCTCCGCAGAACATCGGTGTGCTACTCGGGGAACCTTCCGGCTGGCTGATCGATGTCGATCTCGACCATCCCCTAGCGGTCGCATTGGCTGACCAGTTACTGCCTCCGACGCCGGCGCAATTCGGTCGCCCGAGCAAACCTCGCTCGCACCGCCTGTACCGCGTGAAATCGCCTGTGTCGACGACGAAGCATAAATCCAAGTCGGCAGGGATGATCGTAGAAGTCCGATCGACTGGCAGCCAAACCGTATTTCCGGGCAGCGAACATGAATCGCGGGAAATGATTGAATGGGAGGACGAAGATGCAGATCCTGCGGAGATCGACCCCGACGCTTTATTGGCCGCGGTGAAGGACCTCGCGGACCACGTGAAGGTGGAGTTGGGAGAACGGCGAAGCACGCCCAAAGATTCCTCTGGGAAGGAGCAGGCATCACCAGCTGAACGACCGCCCCTGGTATTGGCAGTCAACGAACGCGAGCGACGCTGCCTCACGGCGATGCTGCGAATGCAGCTCCCCGATCAACGGGATGGCTCGGGCCGGCTGTTTGCCGCCGCCTGTCGCATCGTGGAGCACGATTTGGATGACGAAGCAGGTCTCACCACGATCGCGGCCTACGCCCATCAGCGTCCATTCCCTAAGGACTGGACGCGGGCAGAGATCCTGCAGCGCATTCGCGATGCCGAACGTCGTTGCCTACGCGGCGATGCGTTGCGGGCGAAACTGGACCCGGAGGGCCTGTGTTCACTCGGCACACGCGATGTCGATTCTTGCCGGCTCGTGCTCTCGGCGAAACGCACCTGGCCGACAGGCGAAGCCTTCGTCCGAGAATTTCACGAGCATCCCGACCGAAACACACTCTGCAATCACGGCGGCCTGCTGATGGAATGGACCGGCAACCGCTATGCGCCCATCGAGGAAGAAGCCATCAAGCGGCAATTGCATCGCTGGATGCACGACGCTAAGCGATACGCCGTGAATCCTCGAACCAAGCAGGCGGAGCTCGTGGACTTCAAGGCGAACCCAGCAACCGTTAAGGCGGCGCTGGAGACGGTGCGATCGTATGTTCATTTGCCCGCCAACGTGGCGTCGCCAAGCTGGTTGAATCGATCTCCAGCGAACCCGCCGCCACTCGAGATCGTTCCCTGCCATTCCGCCCTCCTTCACGTGCCCACGCGACAGCTCATGGACTCTACGCCGAACTTCTTTACCCACACCGCCTTGGACTTCGACCCCGACTTCGACGCCGGACCACCTGAGGCATGGTTCGATTTTCTCTTTCAGCTATTTGGACGCGACGTCGAGTCGGTCACGCTGTTGCAGGAGTGGTTCGGTTATTGCCTGCTCGGCGACACTTCGCTGCAGAAAATGCTGCTGATCGTCGGCCCGGGACGGGCCGGTAAAGGCACGTTGGCGCAAGTCCTGATGCATCTCGTCGGCGTAGACAACGTCTGCGGCCCAACTACATCGAGTCTGGCCGGACCGTTTGGACTGCAGCCGCTGTTGGGCAAGAGCCTGGCGATCGTAAGCGACGCCCGATTCAGCGGGGATGACATGAACACGGTCGTCGAGCGGCTGCTCTGCATCAGCGGACAAGACTTGATAACCATCGACCGGAAACACATTCCTAGCGTGACTCTGCGGCTCCCGCTAAAGTTCATGTTCCTCACGAATGAGCTGCCTCGGCTATCCGACGCGAGCGGTGCGCTGGCCGGGCGCTTCGTCGTAATCCGGCTGACGAACAGCTTTTTTGGGAAAGAAGACCCTCAGCTACTCGATAAGCTTCTGGTCGAGTTGCCAGGAATCCTGAACTGGGCGCTGGAAGGCTTGGATCGATTGAGATCGCGTCAGCGGTTTATCATGCCACAGTCCGTCGCCGACGCAGTGCTGGATATGACGGAGCTCGCTTCGCCAGTACAGGCATTTGCCCGAGCCTGCTGCATTGTGGAGGAAGGCCAACGGGTTTCCGTAAACGAACTTTTCGCGGCCTGGAAGACCTGGTGCATGGAAGAAGGGCGGAGCGCCGTGGGGACACGCCATTCGCAGGGGCGAAGCCTGGCCGCCGCGTTTCCCGGCATCCGACGTCGCCGCGGAACCGACGACGCGGCGTTCTACGACGGCATCGGAGTGAAGCCATGACCGTTGCGAACACCGTCACGAACCGTCGCTTTACCGTCGCGCAGATTCGAGCGTGCGCGACGGTGGTCAAGTCTTGCGCCGCAAGGACTTACGCCATGACCGTCACGAACCGTCGCGCATTTCCGAAAACCTTCGCGCGTGTGAGTGAAAACAGACGACCCGCACGATATGGCGACACACATGCGTTGCGCATGTGTATTTTTAAGTCGAATGCAATGCCAACCGTCGCGACCGTCGCGACGGTGCGCGACGGTAACGTCCCACCGGTTCGCGCCCATCCACGTGCAATGGCGTCCGAGGCGCCCACCATCGTCCAGCGGTTCCTTCCCGGCGACAGACGTCAGCAGACGCCCGCGGGAACAGTCGCCGTCTTAGGCACAGTTTGTTTTGCTTGTCCGAATTTTGACTAACCAGAACCGTGAACCCATCTGCCTGCGATAATGACGACAGTGCCCAACCGTCCCGGCCTGAGTCCTCGTCGGCGTGCTGTCGATCCATCGATTGGTATTCGATTGGATCAGGCCGAGTCGTTGAGATTGACGGCCTTCGTGTCGTTGTACGACTGGTCGGTCAGAAAGGGAGACGCTGCAGGATTTCAATTGAGGCACCGGCGGGGGCGGCGTTCTCCTGAACGGCAACAGAATTGAGACACCAATAATTGCGGGCCCGTCGAGGTCAAGGAGGCAGCTTCGCAACTGACACAGGACGGTTCGCCCAGTGCGCGCAGCGGCCGACGAAACTTCCCCTCGTGGCGTCAACTACCGCGTATTCTGGTTTCTCTGCCAATAAAGAATCGATCACCACGAGTTTATTCCCCCGCAATCCTACGTCCGCGGTCATGTGCTCACCGAGGCCCAGTGCCGCGGCGATGGCTGCCGAGCGATACCGGCGGGCCGGCGGCTTTGCTCAATAGGTTGAACAGAGCGTCTGTTGCCTGACATTGTTGCTCGATCGTGGCCGAACTGTTAGGAAATCGCGACGACAGTCTTGCCGTTTCTGAGTGATCTCCGCTCCAGAGAATTCGCGCCACGGGAGACGACGCCGTCATCGGCGACGGAGCCGATGCGCCGAAGTTGTTTCGCACCGCGTTCAGGTCCGCGAGGTCGACGCGGTCATCGTGGTTTGTGTCGCCGATCACGTTCGCGCCAATCGCGCCAAAATGATTGCGGACGTTGTTGAGATCGCCCAGATCGACATCGCCATCGCCGTCCGTGTCACCGGGCTGATGCTGAAAGTCCAGGTCGACCTTCCAGAGTTCATGCCCGTGATTGCCGTCGTCAGCGGAGAAGAACAGCGTATTGCCGACGGCGGTGAGATAGTCCGGCTCAGAACTGTTTGACCCCGGGCGCAGGTCCGCCACCATCTTGGTGCCTTCCTCCGTGCCGTCGCTCATCCAGAGTTCGTACTCGCTGTCGTCGCCATTGGCCACGAAGAACACCGTGTCATTCACCACGGTCAGAGTATCAGCGTAGAAATTACCAGGATGTGTGTAGGGTGGCAGCGTCTTGATCGGCACGGTTCCCTCCGGCGTGCCGTCGCTCTTCCAGAGCGATTCTTCCCCTTCACCATCGTCGGCCAGGAAGAACAGCGTGCCGCCGGCATTCGTCAGAAATGGACCGTAGCCGGAATAAATCGTCTCGATTGCCTTGACCAGCACCGTTCCGGTCTCCGTGCCGTCGGTTTTCCAAAGATCGAAAACACTCGCTGTGCCGCCATCGGCAATAAAGTACAGCGTGCCGTCCACGTTGGTCAGGCCATACGGATCCGATCCATAGCGGCCCGAGAAAATGTCTTTGACAGGCTTTGTGCCGGCGAGCGTGCCGTCGCTCATCCAGAGTTCGCTACCGTGTTCTTCATCGTCGGCGGTGAAGAACAATTTGTTACCCACGGCCGTCAAGTTTGCCGGGTACGAGCCTCCTTCGCCTGGCACGATGTCTTTGACGCGGATCGTCCCGGCCGAAGTCCCGTTGCTCTTCCAGACCTCGCGGCCAGCGGCCTCGGTTTCGGCGGTGAAGTAGAGAACGTTTCCTACGGCGGTCAGGTCGTAGGGATACGAGTCGTAGCTGCCCGGCGCGATGTTTTTCACACGGACGGTGCCGGCTGGCGTGCCGTCGCTTTTCCAGAGCTCGCGGCCGCTCACGCCGTCGTCGGCGGTGAAGAACAACGTGCCGCCGACGTTCGTCAGAGACTGGGGATCCGAGCCGTAGTCGCCCGGATGAATATCTTTGACCGGCACGGTGCCGGCCTCGGTGCCGTCGCTTTTCCAAAGCTCAGCGCCGGTTTCGAAATCGCCGGAGACAAAATACAGCGTCCCCCCCACGCTCGCGCGGTACAAATAGTCGTCGTACCGGTTCAAGTAGACGTCTTTGAGCCGCTCGGTTCCGGCCGGCGTGCCATCGCTCTTCCAGAGGGCATTGCCGGTGCCGTCGTCGGCCAAGTAGAACAACGTGCCATCGACATCCGTCAGGAACCTTGGATACGAGTTGTCGGTGCCCGGCTGGATGTTCTTGATCAGCGCGGTGCCGGCCGTTGATCCATCGCTCGTCCAGACCTCCAGTCCTCCGCTTGCGCCGCGCGCGGCGAACAATGCCTCGCCATTCAGGTCAACGGGGCGAGTCAAGGGCGGAAAGCTGGCCACGAGCACTGTGCCCAACGCAGTGCCATCGCTCTTCCAGAGCTCGCGGTAGCCGAAGCCATTATGGGAGGAAAAGTACAACGTGCCATTGACGTTGGTCAGATCACCAGGATAACCACCGGGGTCGGTAGCGGGAATATCCAACACGCGCGTCGTTCCCGCTGCAGTTCCATCCGTCTTCCAGAGGATCATGCCATCGCCGACGAAAAACAACTGGCCGGTCACCACCGTTGGATCTGAGAAGAAAGGCACATTTGATCCAAGAGAATCCGCCAGCAGTTCGGTGCCCGCTTCGGTGCCGTCGCTCTGATAGGTTTGGCGACTGAAGCTGTTGTTCAAGGCGGTGAAGTAGAGCTGACCCTTGAAGGAAGTCAGATTCTCCGGGGCTGAGTCGTTGGGAAACATGGCGAAGTGGCCGCCATAACAGCCGCCGTATTCCCCATAAAAGTCGCATACGTATTGATCGTGGCTCCCCGGAGCGAGATCCTTTACCAGCAGCGTGCCCGCTTCGCTGCCGTCGGTCGTCCAGAGTTCGCGGCCAGCGGCGGTCGCTCCGACAAAGAACAGATCGCCGTTAACATTGGTCAAATTGCTGGCCGGTGGGGCATTCGTGATGATCGCGGTCCCTTCCGCCGTGCCATCCGATTTCCAGAGATGGCCCTGGGCCGAGAAGTACAGCTTTCCGTTGACGTCGGTCAATTCCTGCGGGAAGTACGGGTCGCTGTCGGGCAGGAGATCGGGCACCGGCGCTGTCCCTGCTTCCGTGCCGTCGCTACTCCAAAGCCAGCGGCCGCCGAAATCGTTACGGGCGGAAAAGAACAGTTTGCCGCCCACGTTGGTCAGGAGATCAGGATAGGAGCCAGTAACGTCGCCGCCCGGACGAATGTCCATCACCCGCACGGTCCCCTCGGGCGTGCCGTCACTCTTCCAGAGCTCGCGATCGAAACCGCTGGTGTCCGCCGTAAAGAACAGCGTGCCGCCGACGTCGGTCAACTTGGTCGGCGATGCATCGTCCGGGCCGAGACGAATATCCTTGACCAGTTTGGTCCCGTTCGGCGTGCCATCGGTGCGCCATAGTTCTCGGCCCTGCTCGGCGCTGTCGGCGACGAAATAGCCCGTTCCGCCGATCGCCAGGAATTCTCCCGGCGGGCTGATGACCGGCGCGGAATTGATGTCCGCCACCAGTTCGGGCGAGAGGGCCAAGAGCTTGCGGGTTTCGAGCGGTTCGATGTTCAGCCGATGGTAGGTATTGGACCGCCGGACGGTGCCGCGCTGAGCGCGTCGGGGGGACAGGCGCACGAAACGGGATTTTAGATAGCTGAGCGGGGAGCGGAATGACATGGGATGAGCCTTCGTGGTAACAGTCTGGTTGATGATGTGCGAAACGCCGTACTATTTCAGGTCTCGGCCCAACCCTAACCGGCTGCGGCGAATGCCAAAGGCGTGGGATCGGCACGAGAACGGTGACGGCGGGTTACTCAGCGCAATCCGAGCTTCTTAGTGCTGTCGGGCCGGTGAGGAACCTGCTTGGCGGTGAGCCTCAACGACCGCTTTTCTTTCAGGGCGTGAGAAATCAATGACGACGGGCAATGATCTACTTCCCTCGATTCGACCTCTTGTTTGTCGACCTACAGGGTCAGGAATTTACACAGGCTCGCCACCCATGCGGCATGCAGCACAACGCGGACGTACCAGGGCCATCTCGCGAGAGCGCTGATCGCGGCGAGAGCGAGCAGCGGGACCATAATCGGATGCCAAAATCGCTCACCCAGTCCCACCGTCACGAGTCGAAACAGCGCACTGCACGCAAATACCACCGCCAGGTTCGCGGGTACGATCAGCTCTGCGTACGGCCCGATCATGGAGCTGACTTGTCCGTAGCGGCGCAGCAGCATCCCTGCCGCCAGCGTCTCGATCACCGCAATCGACCATTTGAACCCGAGCGCGGTGGCCATTCCGAGCCAGATGCCGTGCGGTATGCCGGCGATTGAAACGGCAACCCAGCCCCAGGTCAGCGTATAAGTAATGACGGCAGCCAATGTGCCGGTGATGGTGCCCGCAGCGAGATCGGCCGTGGCGTTTTTCGGCCGCACGAGCCAGACGATGGCAGGTCCGAGGGCGCTTATCAGGGCAACTCCAGCGAAGTACAGCGCACGCCTTACGCCGATCGACAGCTCGAGCGGGTTAAGCATCACAAGCCAAACGACGGGGCCGCCCAAGAGCCCCCAGATCACGCCGATGGCCACAGCCCAGCTGCTCGAACCGAAGTTATGCCGCAGCCAAACGCGCAGCAGCGCCGCCAGACCGGGCGCCCGGACGCTGATGGGTTCATCCCGCTGCCAATGTGCAAGGTCGGCCGCGAGTTCGTTCGCCGCGGCATACCGTGCGTTGCGGTCTTTCTCCAGCGCCTTCATGACGATCCAGTCCAGATCGCCTTGTACTAGCCGGTTCAGCTTCAATGGCTCTAACCCACGACTGGCGGCGATTGCCGGAAGTGCATCGCTCGAACTCAGCCGCGTACTTGGCTTTGGCGGATCCTCCTCACGAATGATTCGCAGCATTTCATCAAACGCCGCCTCTTTCAGCCGCTCTCGCGTGAATGGCGTCGAGCCGGCGAGCAGCTCGTATAGCAACACGCCCAGCGAATAGATGTCGCTACGGGTATCGACGTCGAGTTGGTTGAGCTTAGCTTGCTCAGGGCTCATATACTCCATCGTCCCGAGCACCTGGCCGAACTCCGTGAACAACGTCCGTTCCGTGAGCTTTTGCGCCGTGGCTTTGGCCACGCCAAAGTCAATCACTTTGGGAACGGCGTGGTCGTCGTACTCCGCCACAAGCACGTTATTGGGCTTGATATCGCGATGGATGATGCCCTTCTCGTGCGCATGCTGCACCCCCTGGCAGACCTGCACAAAAAGCTCCAGCCGGGCGCGAACCGGCAAGTGTTTGTCATCGCAGTACTGTGTGATCGGCACGCCCTTGACGAGCTCCATGACGAAATACGGCCTTCCGCTTTCGGTCGTGCCGGCGTCCAGCACTTTGGCGATATTGGGATGGTCCATCATCGCGACGGCCTGTCGTTCGGCCTCGAAACGGGCGATTACCTGCCGCGTGTCCATACCGGGCTTGATGACCTTCAGCGCCACGGTGCGTTGGAGCGGCTCAGTCTGCTCGGCCATGAACACCGTGCCCATGCCGCCCTCGCCGATCTGCTGCAGCAGCTTGTAGGGGCCGATATTTGTCCCTGGCACTTCGGCCAGCGATTGATAACGGGCCGTCAGGTTCGCGGACATCTCCAGGGCGGGCCTCTCCATAAAGCTCTTGGAAGCGTCGTGCGCCAGAAGCAGGGACTGTACCTCTTCGCGAAGTTCCGCGTTGTCGCCACAGGCTTCGTCCAAGTAATCGGCGCGGTTTGCCGTGGGCAACTGGACCGCCCGCTTAAAGATCTCGCGATCGGATAGAATGGGTTCGCCGGTCATGGTGCCTCTCCATCAGTCAATGCGAGATCGCCCGGCAAACCCCCGGCGACTTTTTTCGCCGACTACGGATTTTTCTCGTCCCGGTGCCATTCCCGTCGCAACCAGGCGCGGGCGTAGGTCCAATCCTCTTCGGCCGTTGCCGGAGCAATGCCCAAGATCGGCGCGGCCTCAGCGAGGGTACAGCCGAGAAAGTATCGAAGTTTGACGAGCTCGGCGGTGCGAGGGGATTTGCTGGCGAGCCGCTCCAATGCCTCGTGCACGGCCAGGATCTCTGACGGATCGAGCTGGGCTATCGCTGGGATGTCATCCGGTAGAACGGTTTGACGGACCCAACCCCCGCCGTGTTTGCGGCTCTGTTTTCGCCGAGCGCTATCGACCAGTATCCGGCGCATCGCCTCGGCCGCGGCTGCAAAGAAATGGGCCCGACCTTGCCACTGGACATCCGCGGCTGGGTTGACTAGCCGCAGCCACGCCTCGTGTACTAGTCCGGTGGCCTGCAGCGTCTGCCCCGGCTTCTCGTGGGCCAGTTTCCGAGCGGCCAATATGCGAAGCTCTTCGTACACGAGCGGCAGCAACTTTTCCGCGGCGTGCGGATCGCCTTGTTCGATCAAAGACAAGATGCGTGTGACGTCATTCACATTCCCCAACATACGGCCGTAATGCGGCAATCACAATTAGTTCGATGTCATCCGGCCCAAATGAGAATGCACCACCCCGGCCCGCCTACAGCTCATTCCGACACTTCACTTTACTCATTTAATTGCGACCCTACTCTTATGCAAATGAGTCATTTCCGGCCATTGTTGAGGGCCTTTGTGACACAGCATGCCCGTACTTTTTTGTGAAATATGAGTGAGCTGCTGACGAGTTTCGGGTTCACTGATAGAATGCGAATATTAGTGACCGGCCCTCCCTGGCGCGCCGGTCCGCCGCCCCGGCTCC
>JAWXBP010000418.1 GCA_034440135.1 Planctomycetia bacterium | reverse complement strand
GCTCTATATTGAACACCGGCTCGCGAGCCGTGCCGGCCTGCCCTTCTGACGCAGCAATTCTGCGACGCAGCGAAACTCCAACCAGCGAATCTTCAAACACTGAGGCCCCCGATGATCCACCGTATCGGCACACTCCTACTACTCTCGTCCGCCCCAACCTGGCTCGGCTGTGGAGGCAATCCGGAAAAAGCGTCGGGCACGGGCTCGGGCTTGATCTCAGCCTCAGCCACGGGCTCGAGTTCAGCTACGGGCGCGAGTTCAGGTACAGCGTCTCCCACCGGTACGGCCTCACCTCCATTCTTAGACGAATTATCTTTGCGCGGGGGCCCGCCCACGGTGTACGTCCCAGGCACGGGCGTCTCAGACTTACGCCCAACCCCAGGCCCAACCGCAGGCACGGGCCCCATGTTTTTCGACACGGTCACCGCCCCACGCACGGGCTCCGCCACGGGCACGGCCCCGGTCTCCGCGACACCGCCGTCGGTTCCGGCAGCCTCAGTCCCGGCAGCCTCGGTACCAGCAACCGGCCCCGGCGAAACGCTCTCGAACCTGCGCCGCTTGAAAAAGGGCATGTCAGCAGACGAAGTCTGGGCCATCTTGGGAAAACCCGAGAAAAGCGAGCTTAGCGACGGCACGGTGATCTATTACTTGGAAAACGGGTCGCTCGTATTCGTCGAGGATGGCAAGCTCACCAACGCCGTGATCAACACGGGCCGATCGCTGATCGACGCCGACTTGCACACGCAGGACTGACTCACATCGGCGGCGCACCATAAAGCCGCGACCGGTGGTCGCGGTCTGGCGCGCTCCCGCTTCGTCAGACCCGCCTGTCCTGCCTGCCCCGAGCTCGTCGAGGGGCGCCTGATCACGGTTCGCTTCGTTCGATTCCCTCTCCGCGCATAGCCGAGCGCGGAGAGGCCGACGATCCGGCGGCCCCGAAGTTCGCGCCCCGCTTTTCCGCGGCTTCGCAGCCCCCGAAGCGGGGCGCCAGGGTGTAGCCCGGAGTGTCAACTCCGGGTCGCGAAACGACAAAGCCCGTCGAAAGCCCCCGCAGGCGGGCGACACTCCGGTCTGCGCTCCCCGTCGCTCCAATGGTGCGAACGCTGTCTCCGGCGTTCCTCCTGCCATGGTGCGAACGCTGTCCCCAGCGTTCCTCCTGCCATGGTGCGAACGCCGTCTCTGGCGTTCCGTAACGAAAGTAGTCGTCTCGCTCCGCCGAAACGACAATCGCAAGCGAAGCGTGCGCAACAAACTGCGGGCAAAGCCCGACGCCTCTGCATCCGGCACGCCAACGGCGTTCAGCAAAATAGCCTAGGGTTGGGCCGTACTCGCTCCTACCCTAGCAACCGTCCGATGACGCGTCCCTTACGCCAGAGGCGTTACAGCGATCTCGATTTGCGGCGTCAACCGACGAATGATCGCCCCCTCAACCGGTTCGCCCGCGATGGGATTTACGGCAAGTACGTCTGCCAACAAAGCTTGTGTGGGTTCCCTTTTTCATAGGCGATGACGAACATGCCGACATCGAGGAACATGACCTCGCCGGCCTCTTCGGATCGAAGCCCGGCTTTGCCGGGAGCCAGGCGGCTTGTTCCACACCTTCCGTGTCCGGCGCGACGTACCCGATAGCGCAGAGAGCCGCTGGCGATCGAACGACGTTATCCGGGAAGAGGGGTCGGGGGTGGCCCGATGAAAAACTCAGAAGCGATTCCTTCCGGATTTCATTGCGCCGCGGAGTGGTCTGCACGAACTGCCTGACTGTCGGCATCGAAGGGTTCGGAGCCACGGAAGTGGCGCCACTCCAGTAGCCTGGGGCGGAAGCCCCAGGTTAGGTAACGGAAGAATCATGTTCGGAGCCCCGGGAGGGGCGCCACTCCGGATACTCACGCTCCCAATCGCAACATCATTCAATAAGGAGAGACTTCCTACGGACCTATAAACCCTCGCCGGGCGCATTCCAGAGAGATTTTCATCAGCCCAGGGATGGGCTGAAGCAATGGCAGGCTTCGCATCAGTAGAATCCACTCGCCCAACGACGCGATTCTCGCCCTAAGTAAGACTGCTGGCGTTTTCTATTCCCGGAATCTTGATCTGGCTTGGGCTGGGCTATCTGGGCGGTCGGATGGCGGCCCGCAAGGGTTACGCGCCGCACTACGGCTACCTCTCCGCTCTCATTTTCGGACCGTTGTCGTTAATCGTCGTCGCCCTGGTGCCGCAAACGGAGGAAGGCCGCTTCCAGACCGAACTCGACGCCGAGCTCGATGCGGAGGCCGACTACTACGATCGGAAGCAATCCTGTCCGAACTGTCGCCGCGAAGTTTCCCTCGCGACGCGAGTTTGTCCCGCCTGCGAACATCACTTCGCTCCGCCGCAGGGCAACGCAGGCCGCCGAGCGAGCAACTGAGGCCGCGGAGCAGAAATACAGCGAGCCCTGAAAGTAAGACCAACCGCCGCCGTCGAGCGATTAGCGAGGGGCGAGGCCAAGGGCGGTAGTCTCGCCAACGGCGTGGGGGGTCTTCGAATGACTCGGCCCCGGTAGGGCGCGAACTATCCGACAACATTGCGCGTGGTCCGGCAACGCTGAAAGCGTTGGGCTCCCAAAGCCTGGGGTTGCTCGTACTCGAGCTACCCCGGGTGGCGTCAAACAAAAAACCTTTTTGGCTCCTCTCCCCGGCGCGAGCCGCTGGCGATCGAAGGACCATTATCCGGGGAGAGGTTGGGTGAGGGGCCGCGCCAGAATGCGGTTGGCAGCACCAACACAAGCCGGCCGACGTATTACGTTCCATTCCTGCACGCGATTTCCGGCGGCCCGCAAAGGGTCGTCGCAAATCAATTCTCCGAGAACCTTTCCTCCTCAATTATCGGTTTCAACCTTTTCCGGCTCCCCATCTGCCCGCCCGCAAACGGAGGAAGGCCGCTTCCAGGCCGAACTCGACGCCGAGATCTAGCGCAGGCTGGGACAATCGCACGCGCCGCGTGCGTAACCGCCGGCGGGCGAAGCCCGACATGCCTTCATCCGGCACGCTGAAGGCGTACAGCCAGATAGCCTAGGGTTGGGCCGTACTCGCTCCTACCCTAGGAACCGCCCGATGACGCCTCCCTTACGCCAACGGCGTTACGGCGATCCCCATTTCAGCTTCGGATCGGCTAAAATTCGGCGATGAGCGATCCGACCATCCCTGTATTCGCCAACCTTTCTGAACCCGAGTGGGAATCGGTGAAGCAACGATTCCCGATCGTCACGGTCGTCACAGGCCGCGTCGTGAGCACGGCACCGTTCGGCATCTTCCTGGATTTCGGCGCAGGGGTGCTCGGAATCATCGAAATTGTGACTTTGAGGTTATCACCGGACGCCAGATCGCTGCCACCTGACCGCCATACATGGCCCAAACAAGGCGAACTTGCGTCCGGTCGCGTGATCGGCTTTCGGGAGCACAACCGGCAAGTTGGCCTGGAATGGCTGCTGGCAAACTGAGAATGAACCTTCAATCTCGCGAGCCTGCTCATTTCCTCGGACTTTCCTAAGTAGAATTCGGTCGGAAGTCCGCGGCGAGATTCGCGGAGGAGGGCAAGCGACTTGAAGGTCGAGCCGCACCGCTAGCCGGTCGCTCACGGAGAAAGACAAATGCACATGGGTTACTCCGGTCGCCTGCGAGAACTCGGCTGCGCGCCTTTTAGGAATCGAACCGAGCGTGACGTCGGCGCCATCGAAGCAGCCATCGGTGTGGCACTTCCACCCGCCTATCGTACGTTTCTGGCGGAGTGCGGCGGTTGGTGCGGCGACATCCGCTGTCCATCCGAGCAGCCGACGCCGTTCGGGAATCACACCATTGCCGGTTTTCATGATGCGACGGCGGTCCACGACCTCTTGGACTCGATGATCACTCCCAGAAACATGGTCACCATCGCGTCCGGCCACTTCGGGGCTTGTACCTGCATCTCGATTGCGGGAATCGACCGTGGCTCCGTTTACGCCCTCGATTCGGAGTTTCGCGTCTTCTGGAGCGAGGAAGAGTTTCATCAACGCTTCAATGCAATGGCGGATTGCGTTCGCGAGTACCTCGACCTGCGACGCCTGGATCAATTGCCCGAGAAACCCGCCGGCTACGAAAGCACGTACTTCTTGGCGTCCGACTTCGACGAGTTCCTCAAGCGCTGTCACCGTTGCGGCTAGGGCAAGTGCGACCTCGCGACGGTCACGTCGAACGCGTGCCGCCAACGCGGTCGGCATCGCGCCTCCGGAAGCCCCCGACGCGGGGCGCCAGGGTGTAGCCCGGAGTCGCAATGCGAGAGCTACCCGTCCAAAGCCCCCGCAGGCGGGCGACACTCCGGCTTTCCGATCGAACCACGGTTCGGGCAAAGAGCCGAATACTCGTAGGTAGCGACGGCAGTCTTCGCATCAGTAGAATCAGCCCGATCGACCGCGCGATTCTCGCCCCGAGAAATCGATGCTGGCGTTTTCCATTCCCGGAATCTTGATCTGGCTTGGGCTGGGCTATCTGGGCGGTCGGATGGCGGCCCGCAAAGGTTACGCGCCGCACTACGGCTACCTCTCCGCTCTCATTTTCGGACCGTTGTCGTTGATCGTCGTCGCCCTGGTGCCGCAAACGGAGGAAGGCCGCTTCCAGGCCAAACTCGAGGCCGAAATCGATGCGGAGGCCGACTACTACGATCGGAAGCAATCCTGTCCGAACTGTCGCCGCGAAGTTTCCGCCGACGCGAGTTTGTCCCGCCTGCGAACATCACTTCGCTCGGCCACGCGGGAGCGACCGAAGCCGCTGAGCGATTAGCTCGGAGAAACGCAACTCATTTTCACATTCGCAACTAAGAGTTGAGGTCGCGACCCGATGAAACTACGGGAATGCGAAGGAAGGGTGTCGAGGAGGTCTACTGCCCTGCGCTCGGTCAACGGATGTAGTCCGACATTTGCATCGTCACTGATAGGGGTGTATCGTGCTTCGGGTTTCACCTTAGGCAGGGCTCAAGGCATCGGCGATGACTTGGTATTGTCGCAACGGCTACGAACGTGACGGCGTCGACATTTGCCACGAACATGGTCGACGACCGCTAGCCGGTTCCGGACGGCCGATCATCCGGACGGTCGGCACGGAGAAAGAAGCCGATGTTAGGGGCTTGGCTTTCATCTCCGTCGAGAAGGGGCGAGGCGGTGGCAGCTAAATCTCGAAAGAAGCCCGAGTCGGTCCCGCCATCAGCCGCGGATTTGATCGAATCACTTCGGGATTTTGGCTACACGCTCTCGACGGCACTTGCCGACCTGATCGATAACAGTTTGGCTGCACTGGCTTCGAAGATTGAAATTGTCGTCGATCCCTCGTTTCCATCACCTCATATTGCGGTGCTGGATGATGGTCTTGGCATGGACGAAGAACGGCTAGTTGAAGCGATGCGCATGGCCACGATCGGCCCACTGGCGGCGCGGAATACCGGCGACCTCGGCCGCTTTGGACTCGGTATGAAGACGGCTTCCCTCTCGCAGGGGCGATGCTTTACGGTCATTACCAAGAGACGCGGAAAGGCCGAGCCTTCGATCCGTCGCTGGGATTTGGAACACGTTCGGACAGTAAACGATTGGGAGCTTCTCGCTGAACCGACGCCGACCGCCGAACAATACCTCGAAAGGATTCACGGCAGTAAGCACGGAACGGCCATCATAGTAGAGCAGCTCGACCGGGTCACCTTCGTAAACCTTCCCGAGACGATGAAAGCCACTGCACTTGCATCCGTGCTTGATGATGTGCGACGTCATCTGGGAATGGTTTTCCATCGGTTTATCGCCGAGGATGGCCTCATTGTCCGTCTCGGCGAAACGGCGATTCACGGCTGGGATCCATACGTCACTGAGTTGTCAACTCGCCTGCCAACAGAGCAACTACGGCTCCACAGTTTAAAGGGAAACATTGAAATAACTCCGTTCGTGCTGCCACACCACAGTCGGTTAACAGATGAAGAGCACGAGCGCGCCGCGGGGCCGTACGGATGGAACGCTCATCAGGGTTTCTATATCTATCGCTGCAAGCGTCTCATTGTTCCCGGGACTTGGCTCAATCTAAAACTCAAGAAAGAAGAACACCTAAAGCTCGCTCGCATTCGCGTTGATCTGCCGAACACAATGGATGCAGAGTGGCAGTTGAATGTGATGAAATCCCACGTCGCAGCTCCGTCCGCGCTGCGCGACGACTTCCGCCGAATTGCAGCTGACGTAAGGCGACAGGCGTCCGATGTGTACAGGGTCCGGGGTGAACGTCAGGCCCCGACGCAGAACAAACCCGAACGATTCGTGTGGTGCCGACAATCGACACGAACAGGTGTCCGCTACAAAGTCGATCGCACTCATCCGGTGCTGAAGTCACTACTTCATGCGGGTTGCGACCACGATCGCTTGTTGAGCGAGGTTGTGACGCTAATCGAGAGCACGCTACCCATTGCGTCCATGCTGCAGGAACATCCGAAAGCTATCGATGGCTCGGTGCCGAACGAGCCGCCGCTTGATATCGAGGTGTTAGTCGATGTGTTGTTACACACCGAGCAACACTTCATTCGCACCGGAATGAGGCCCGAGGAGGCTCGAAAGCTCGTGCTATCAAGTGAGCCGTTTGTTCGATTCAAGAGCGAGATTCTCGATCGGGTAAGATCACGGACCAACGACAGCTAACACCTTGGTGAATCATGACTGGTGACTCCGCTGCGATCAGTTTTGGCTTCAAACCGGAGCACGTAGTCGATATCTTCCTTCGGGGTGCGCTGACCACTTCCACGCCCACCGTGGACGAAGTGCATCGGCAGGTCGAAGCAATACTTCTGGGACCTTTTGAGTCGCTTCGTCCGCATATCGGACAGATCGTGAGCGAGATTCTTCGTCGCATCGACGTCAAGATCGGCGCCGCCGAGATTCTTGACTATTCGGTCGATCACGAACCGTGGCTGGAGGACATCGATCGCTCCCAGTGGCGGCTATCGCCTCGTCTCCAGGGCTACTTACGAGATCATGACCGGTTACCGGTTTCGGTTCTTGGTGAGCTGGAACGCTCAACCGATCAGGCGCTAATGCGGCTTGAATCGCCGAATCGCCCTGGAAAGTGGGATCGTCGCGGCTTGGTCGTAGGTCATGTCCAATCGGGTAAAACCACCCACTATACCACGCTCGCCGCTAAGGCGATCGATTCCGGGTATCGGATCGTGATCATTCTTGCGGGGATCCACAATAACTTACGAAGCCAGACCCATGAGCGGATCGACAAATACCTGCTTGGGCGCGACAGTTGCGCCTTACAGCCCGCGGGCGGTCATTCGCCAATTACCGGCGTCGGCCAATATGCGCGACAGCAGGGAATGGAAGACGTCGCATTCTCGATGCTTACATGCACCACAGCCGCCGAAAATGGGGATTTCAAGGACCTGATGGCGCGGCAAGTTTGGTTCCAAGTAAACGAAGGTGCGCGCTTGGTCATGGTAGTGAAGAAGAACGCCTCAATTCTTCGAAAGCTTCGGGACTGGCTTCGAGTCCTCCTGACTGAACAAAGCGCTTCGGGCGATCGCCGTCCGATCCGCCATCCGACATTGTTCATTGATGACGAAGCGGATCAGGCTTCAATCAACACCAAAGATGCGGACGAGGATCCGTCCGTCATCAACGGCCTCATTCGTGAACTCCTCACGTCATTCGAGCGCGTCGGCTTGGTTGGCTACACCGCGACACCCTTTGCTAATATTTTCATCGATCCTTCGGAAACCTCGGCCGCTTCAAGATTCGGACCGGACCTCTTTCCACGTTCCTTCATCATTAGTTTGAAACCGCCGAGTGACTACATCGGTCCGGACGTAGTCTTTGGTCATCCCGGCGATGAGTCTGCTGGAATCCTGCCGCGGGAACGACTCCCGATGTACAAGGAGGTCGACGACGAAATGCAGTGGGTTCCGATTCCGCATAAGAAGGACCATGTGCCTGGGCCCCTTCCGGACACGGTGCACGAGGCGATTAGGCACTTCGTCCTTGTTTGCGCGACGAGGGCGTACCGTGGAGACGGTAACGCGCACAATTCGATGCTCGTGCATGCCACCCGCTTTGTTAAGGTTCAGAGTCGTATCGTGGAACAGATCCAACAAGAGGTCGCCACAATCCAGACGCTGCTTTCCTTCGGCGCCCCGGCGACCGTGCGGGCGTACCACGACGCGCTTCAAGAGATTTGGAACAAAGAGATTGCCGGCAAACATGCGGCATTTAAAAGGCGGCTTGGTGAAAGTTGTTTCCCGCTTCCATCGTGGAATGATATCTGGAGTGAGGTTCCAAGAGCCGCCGGCAAGATCAAGGTCATGGAGATTAACGGAACGTCCGACGATGCGCTGACTTATGCCCGTGCTCCGGAAGGTCTGTCCGTTATCGCCGTCGGGGGCGACAGACTCAGTCGCGGACTCACGCTGGAGGGACTGTCGGTCAGTTATTTTTTGCGCACGTCGATTATGTTCGATACGCTCATGCAGATGGGCCGGTGGTTTGGCTATCGCCCTCGCTACGCCGATCTTTGTCGCGTATATACGACCAACGACCTGTACGGAGCCTTTCGCGAGATTGCCCTTGCGGTCGAAGACCTTCGCGCCGACCTCGATCGGATGGCCCGCGCCAATCGGACACCGGAAGAATTCGGGATGCGTGTCCGAACCCCATCGGACGGCCTGCTCATCACTGCGGCCAACAAAATTCGCCGAGGCGAGCCGGTTCAGGTCCGTTTTGCAGAAGAGCTGGTGCAGGCGCTTCAAATGCCCGGCGCGGGCGCTGCCGCGCAAGCAAATCGTGACGCGCTCTCCGGCCTCATAGGGCGTCTGCCGTCGCCGCGACGCAGTATCAGGGAAAAGAAGTCGCCCTACTTTCTTTGGGACGAAGTTCCCGCGGCTCATGTGCTCGAGTTCCTTACAAGCTACGATGCGTATCGGACGCATAGTTTTCTCAACCACTGTGAGCAGCTTCGCACATATATCAAGGACCGAGTTGCCAACGGTGAATTGACGAAGTGGACCGTATGCCTCGTTTCGCAAAAGCCAACCGCCGACGTGCCAGTCGTCCGCTTCGCAGGATTTGACTTGCCCCTCATCAATCGCGCGTACGATACAGATCGAGTATTGCCGCCCGGTCATGTCGACTTCAGAGCCGTTTCCGGCCGCGAGGAGGAACTGGCCGACCTTGACCCGGATCAGTTCAAGCAGGCACTGGAATCGACGCATGCGGACGATCGTAAAGAAGAGAAAAAGCTCAGCTCAATTCCTGCTCGCGAGCACGCCCGCGCCGTCCGACCCGCCGAACGCGGACTTCTGCTCCTCTACCCGATTGTTCCCCTTTCACAGCCGATGGAAGAATTCGTCGTTTCCGCGGCGATTAGTTTTCCGAAATCGAAGAAGGTCGAGTCTCTCTCCTACACCGTCAACGACATCTGGCGTGCCGAGTACGGGTTCATTGGGGACTGGGATGAATCTCTCTAACCTTCCGGAACTATGGGCGTTGCTTCGCACTTCCGCTCCGGCGGAGATAGCCGGTGACTTTCGCATGCGATTGTGTCATGAGGGCCAGGGCCTCCGGGTCTTTGCCGCGGTGACTGATGCCGCGCGAACCGCCTCGATTGTCGTGGAGATCCCCGAGCAATTGACGCCACGTCGTCTGACCATGGTCTCCGGCCGACGGCTATCCGTGATCGCCGGCGGAGTCGCCGGACTGCCTGCGGGACGAGTCGCCATCGTCTTACGTCTCCGGGATGCGGAATTTGAGGACTTGTTTGCCCAACTAGGGACGGACTTGCTCGCGGGGATTCAGCGATCAACGTCGGCAGGCGCCGCCGTGCAGAGCATCACGCGCCTCATTGAACGATGGCGACGGTTTCTGGACCAACGCCACTCAATGCTCGCGGCGGAAGAAGTGCGCGGGCTAATCGGAGAACTGTGTGTGCTTGATCGATCGGTTGATCGCCTTGGACCTGCGGCCGCGTTAGCGGCCTGGAAATCGCCGCAAGGTTCCATTCGCGACTTCGAATTCACCGATCGGACGATCGAGGTTAAGACCATTCTTGCTGCAGTGGGTGGCTCTGTGCGGATCAATGAGCCAATGCAGCTTCAGCCGGAACCCAGTGTTCCGCTCTTCCTCGTGTGCCAGGAGCTTGGCAGATCAGACACCCCGCAAAGCGCCCTTCCCGGGCATATCGCACGCGTAGCCAGTAGGTTCGCTCACGAAATGAAGCTCGCGGAAGATTTTGAGGATGCTCTTGCCGCGTCCGGCTACCTACCAGCGCACGCTGAGACCTACACTGACGGATTCACGCTCGGACCGCTTCATGCATTTCTCGTCGGACCTGGTTTTCCTCGTATTCACCCCGACGCCGTGCCGCCCGGAGTGCTGCGAGTTCAGTTCTCGCTGGAGGTCTTGCAACTCTCCCGATTCGGGACGGATCCGGATCTCGCTGTTGGCCCCGTTCCGTCCCCATCGACCCAACTGCCATGAACCAGAAGTTCCTAGACTGGATTCTTCAAGAAGTGTTTGACCGGGCGCATCACCCCGAGATTGGGAGCATTCGGCTTCCGGCGCTTACCGGCGTGCTGCTCGATAGCCTTGAGGAAGCCGGGATCCTCGCCGGGCCGCAGCCGTCATACTTCCGGTTCGAACGCGGAAACGTTGCGGCGGAAGTGCATGCGTACGCCTGCGATACCGAAGACGACGTGATTTCGCTTTTCTTCTGTGTCGATGCCACTGCCGATATCCCACTCGGCCAACCGGCCGAACCGTGCAATACCGGGAAGGATGTGCTCGACCGGGCATTTCGGCGAATGGAGGCGTTTATCAAGCTTGCGCAGTCGGAGCGAACTGCCGAAATCGAGGAGTCGCAGCCCGCGCGCGAACTGGTCGATCTAATCAAGGACGCCCCGCGACAAAAGGCGACCATCGAACTCAATGTCGTCACGACGGGGCTTGTATCCGATCGCGCTTCCGGATCGCGGGAAGCCGGGTCATACCGTCGAGAGATTTGGGATCTGCTGCGGCTTGAACGAGTTTGCGGCGGGAACCGCGACGGATCGATCACGATCGACTTTACTCAAGACTTTGGAACGACACTGCCCTGTCTCGTGACGCCCAAATCGTCAGACGGCCTTCAGGTGCTGCTCACCTGCATTCCCGGGCAGCTGCTGGCCGACATTTACAACACCCATCGCGCGGGGCTTCTGGAGCGGAACGTCCGCTCATTTCTTCAATTCACAGGAAAGGTGAACAAGGGCATTCGCGACACAGTGCTGAACGAGCCGCACCGTTTCCTGCCCTACAACAACGGTCTTTCCGCTACGGCCGGCGAAGTGGAATTCCAGGTGCTATCCGGGAGCCTCGCTCAGATTCGCATTGTCAAGGACTTTCAGATCGTGAATGGGGGACAGACGACGGCATCAATCGCAAGCTGCGCACGACGGGACGACGCCGATTTGCAAAACGTGTCCGTACCCATGAAGCTCACTGTCGTTCCCCGCTCGATGCTCGACGGTCTCGTGCCGAAGATTTCCCGATACGCCAACACACAAAACCGGATTCAGGACTCGGACTTCAGCGCCAATGATCCGTGGCATATCGGACTTGAACGCCTTTCGCGCAATACATGGACTCGAGCGACGCCGGAAAATCCGCGCGGCACTCGGTGGTTTTTCGAGCGATCGAGGGGGCAATACGCCGATGGACTCGCGGCGAACGCGACACCGGCCGGCAAACGCCAGTATCGAAGTGAGAATCCGCCAGGGCAGAGGTTTACGAAGACTGATTTGGCGAAATTCGTTTTGAGCTGGGACCAGTATCCCACCGTCGTAAGTCGCGGAGCGCAGAAGTGCTTTATGACCTTCATGCAGCATCTCTCAAGCTCGCAGCGGAAAACACCGGAGGAAGTAGATTTTAAGCGGATCGTGGCGCTGGGCATTCTGTTTCGTTTCGCGGAACGACTCTACGGGGAGATGGACTATCAGGGTTATCGCGCACAAGTCGTTACGTACTCCATAGCGAGGCTGTCGCACGAGTGCCAACGTCAATTGGACGTCGAAGCAATCTGGAAGGAACAGCAGATACCCGCCGACATTCAAGGGGCGCTGAAGTACATTGTCACCGGGGTACGAGAGATGATTACGGAGCCGCCGAAAACGCAGAAAAACGTCGGGGAATGGTGCAAACGCGATGAATGCTGGACTGCGGTTCTTGCGCGGTCAATCAAGGTGACGCTGAAAACCGTTCCGACGGGAAAGCGAGACGAGAAGTACGGGAGCAAAGTGGATATAGCCCCTGCTCTGCATCCGGATCAGCAGGAGTTCCTAGATGTAATCCGTACCGTTCCTGCCGTGGTTTGGTTTTCCGTTTCCTCGTGGGCGAAGGAAACGTCGACGCTGCAGCCCTGGCAGAGAGGGCTTGCCTATTCGCTTGGAGACCTTACCGAGCGCTCGAAAGTGCCGTCGATGAAGCAGGCCGTTCATGGACGGAAAATCGTGCTTGAAGCATTGCGCCTCGGATTCACGCACGACGCGATCGATCAACGGCTCGCGGCATCGATAGCCGATCTCTCAGATAGCGTCACGCCGTAACTTGCCAGCTACCGGGGAGACGAATGGCAACAAGCGGGCCAGGCAGCTTATCGCCACCTGGGAACCATCCCGCAAGAAAGCCATAACATGGCGTTCAAGTTCTGGATTAAGCAAAGGGCTCGGAATTCAGCGTTCAGCAAGCGACTGAAATTGGCCGATCAGTGTTCGCCATTGAGACCGACGAATGGTAATGAACGGAATGAAAAGAGCCGGTCACCGCTCCTGGGCCGCGCGCGGTGCCCCTGTCGCCGGTACTCACCGTGGCGACATCATGTCCGCAGACAAGCGCAGCGCGCTAATGTCGCGGATTAAAGGATCCGACACGAAGCCCGAACTGGCACTAGCCGCGTGCCTGATCGAGAAGGGCCTGAAGTACGAGCGACATTCTAAGGACTTACCAGGCAAACCCGACTTCGTCTTTCGTGCAGTGCAACTCGCCGTCTTTGTCGACGGTGATTACTGGCACGGCTTTCGATTCCCGCTTTGGCGACACAAACTATCGCCATTCTGGCAGGAGAAAATCGGCAAGAACAGGCTTCGCGATCGGCGGAACTTCGCCAAACTTCGACGGCAAGGCTGGAAAGTCATCCGACTTTGGGAGCACCAAATCGAAACGAACGTCCAAGCATGCGCCGATCGTGTTCAATCGATGGTCGCGCAGCTAAGCAAATCAGTCCGCAGCGATAAGAGACCGAACCACGGCTCTCATGAGCGGCGGGCAGACCGCGTTGCCCATCAACTTGATGCAGTCGCGCCGCGTCGCGGCATCGGGAAACTTGTAGTTCGCCGGAAAACCCATCCCGATCGCTAGCTCGGAAGGCTGAAGCATTCGCATCTCGTGCCCAACGCAGTTCTTCCGTACGAGCGCAAATCGGTCCAGCGTCGTGATCGTTCGCAGTGGTCGGTCCAGTTCCTGAAACCCGCCCGCAGCGTCCGATCCGTAGTAGACCATCAGGAACTCTCGTTCCTCGCCGACCTCAGCAATGGCTCGCTCCGCTCTTTCAATGGTCTTCAGCGCGCGACGCCCATTGTGTAGCGGAGTGAACTTGAACGACCAGTCGGCCCGTAGCGCACTTCGAAGGATCGTTTTTACTGTCGCGACCTTGCGACCACTCGGTTCTGGTGCGATCGGAGCCTGAACTCGATCAAGAAGCACAAACAGGCGACGTCGCGTTTGTGGCACCTCGAAGTCAGCGGCATTCAGCTTGACGACGAGCGAATGGTAGCCAAGGCCATGCAGTTGACTAAGCCAGTCATTAAAGGCATGCCAAGTGCTCATTTGAACCACGTTTTCGACGACGATCCAACGCGGCTCAAGCACCTTGGCAAAGCGAACCACCTCATACGCCAGTTGCTTGCTGTCTTCAGACCGCGGTTTGTTCCCTTTGGCAATGCTGTGGTGCGTGCACTCGGGCGACGCCAGCAGCAAGTCGATCGGGCCTAGCTCGTTGAGTACTTTCTTTGGCGAGACGTCGCATAGCTTTTCTGGGTACGCCTTAGCCCCTGGCACGTTCAGTTCATAGGCATCAGCGGCAAGCGACCAGCAATCGACGCCCCCTACCGGGATCGCTCCCGCCTGCCGAGCGCCGAGCGAGCTTCCGCCGCCGCCGCAGAACAAATCGAATGCTTTGATTCTGGTTTTTCGCCCGTTAGGCATCGTGCCGCCCCCGTCCTTGCAGCGTCGCGAAGTTGGAGCCCAATTCTATTCGATTTCGCGGTCGCTGCCAGGCGGACAAAATCAGCGTAAGAAATCAACACGGTTCGGCCTGGCAGTGACGATCGGAGAAGGTAAAATCGAGGCAACCCAGTGGAGCAAGCTATGCCGCTGATCGAAAACGAACTGTTCCTGCAGCATTCCTGCCAGTGGACGTCGGCGATGGGCTCTCCCGCAGAAGCCGACCCGCTCGAATCGGCCGTCGCCCGCGGCAAGCTTCAAATCCTACGCGATGTCCGCCGTGGCGACGTACCAATCACGGCTACGTCTTTCGCTCAGCTTCACGACTACGTCGATGCGAACTACTACGGCGACGGCTTCAATTGGCCGGTTCTGCCGAGCGATTTGGACGACGATGCCTATGAAGAAGCATTCACGAGCTTCTGGAACACCGTTCAGCATCGGTTAGATGCGTGGATCAGAACCGGGCAAATGCGGGCTGCGGTCGATATCAACCGCAGCGACGCCCACTGAGCATGCCCCTGCCGCGTTCGGAACTTCTCATTGGGCCCGCCAGGGACGGCCTGGCGTAAGGCGTCATAACGAACTCAGACTACCGCCCTCAGCCTCTCCCCCGCCCTCATCGCTCGGCGGCCTCAGTTGCTGGTCCGCTGCTCGGAGGCGGAGCCGGCGAAGTTTCAGCTCTATCGCGTGTTCGATTTTTCGCGCGTGCCGAAGGTTTTTGTGCTGCCGGGGTCGCTGCGGGAAAGTTGTGAGCTGGCGGCGGTGCAGTGGAGGGCCGTAGTAGACGTTAGACGTTAGAGTTAGAGTTAGAAATGCCGGAGGGAGCTCGGATTTTTTAACGCTAAGGCGCAAAGGTGCGAAGGCGCAAAGAAGACACGGAAGTTAGAAGTTGAGGGTGCCGAGTACGGAGGGCGAGGCGGATGTCGGCGGCTCAGTTGCTCGGCTTGGGGGTGCGAGATTTCCCCAGCAACTTGAGGACGAGGGGGGCGAGATAGTCGTTGGGATTGGTGGAGATAAGCGCAGTTGCTTTGTCTTGGTCAGCGCTCGTTGGCACTTTCGCGGCGCGGGCTTTGAACTCGTCGCAATACTTATCATACGTGGTGTATAGTCGGTCGCTGGTTAAGATGTCGTCCGGCTTGGCCTCGGAGACCCACGCCCAATGAAAGAGGGCCGAGTAATGATCGGGAGGCGCCGCCTTGACCGCCGCCATGGCTTGTTGCTCATGCCATGACGGATCAAGCCTCGCTTTGAACTGGCGGAACTCTTTCTCGTTGGGAGTATCCTTGAAGTGGAGGTCGACGAGCAAGACATGCCGATTGCTGCTAACCGCCAGCCATCGGCCGTCGGGAGTCTTGTTGTTCGACGAATTGAAATCAGGCCATTCCTTGGGAGGCTCAAGGCGCGTGCCTGATTCCGCATTCCAGGCGATTCGGTCGTTCGCCAAATCTTTGCTGAAGAGCCTCGCGCCGTCGGGGCTGAACGTAACTCGCAAGACCGAACTAGCATGCCCGATGAATGTGCGGAGTTCCGCGCCGGAGCGAGTGTCCCACAGTTTGATCGTTCGGTCAGCGCTTGCCGAGGCGAGCCGCGCGCCGTTGGGACTTAACGCCACGTTTGTCACCCACTCTGCGTGCCCGGTAAGCGCGCGAATTTCCGCGTCAGATTGCGCGTTCCACAGTTTGATCGTGCGATCCTTACTTGCCGAGGCGAGCCACGTGCCGTCGGGACTGAATGTCACGCTCATGACCCAATCCGCATGTCCGGTGAGCGTGCGGAGTTCCGCGCCGGTTTCTGCGTCCCACAGTTTGATCGTCCGGTCATCGCTTGCTGAGGCGAGCCGTGCGCCATCGGAGCTGAATGTCACGCTAGTGACAGTATAGAAATGCCCGGTAAGCGTGCGGAGTTCCGCGCCGGTGTGTGTGTCCCAAAGTCTGATCGAATTATCACCGCCTGCCGAGCGAGCCGCGCTCCGTCGGGGCTGAACCTCACACTCTTCACGATAGTTCCATGCCCGGCGAGCGAACGGAGTTCTTTGCCCGAGCCCGCGTCCCACAGCTTGATCGTCTTATCCCCGCTTGCCGAGGCGAGCCGCGTGCCGTCGGGGCTGAACGTCACGTCATTAACCCAATAGGCATGTCCGGTCAGCGTGCTGAGCTCCGCGCCAGAATGTGCGTCCCAGAGTTTAATCGTCTGATCCCAACTAGCCGAGGCGAGCCGAGTGCCGTCGGGGCTGAACGATACGCTTGTTACTCCGTTTGTATGTCCGGAGAGCGTGCGCAGTTCGGCCCCGGTATGAGCGTCCCACAGCTTAATCGTCTTGTCCGAGCTTGCCGTGGCGATCCGAGAGCCATCGGGACTGAACACGACTTTCGTGACGTCTACCGAATGCCCAGTAAGTGTGCGAAGTTCCTCCCCAGAGCGGGCATCCCACAGCTTGGTCGTCTTGTCCAAACTTGCCGTTGCGATCCGAGCGCCGTCGGGGCTGTACGTCACATCACTAACCCAATGATCATGCCCGGTGAGCGTGCGGAATTCCGCACCTTTTTGGGCGTCCCACAGCTTAATCGTGTTGTCTCCGCTTGCCGACGCGAGTCGTGCACCGTCCGGGCTGAACGTCACGCTCCCTACCCAATAAGCATGTCCGGTGAAGGTGCGGAGTTCCGCACCGGTTTGAGCGTCCCAGAGCCTGATCGAGTTGTCCTTGCTTGCCGAGGCGAGCCGCGTACCGTCGGGGCTAAACGTCACGCTTGTGACCTGATCCGAATGCCCGGTGAGCATGCGGAGCTCGTGGCCAGAGCGCGCGTCCCACAGTTTGATCTTTTTATCGCCGCTTGCCGACGCGAGCCGCGCACCGTCGGGGCTAAACGTAACGCTCGTCACTATATCTCCATGCCCAGTGAGCTCGCGGAGTACGGTGCTGGTGCGTGGGTCCCACAGCTTTATCGTATTTCCGCTCGCCGAAGCGAGTCGCATACCGTCGGGGCTGAACGCCATGCTCATGACCCAATTCTTATCACTGAGCGTGCGGAGTTCCTCGCCGGTTTCTGCATCCCACAGTTTGATCGTCTTGTCGTCGCTTGCGGACGCAAGCAACCCACCGTCGGGACTGAACCTCACGACGTTGACATACTTTCCACGTCCGGTAAGCGTTTGGAGTATCAAGCCGGAGTCGGCGTCCCAAAGCTTGATCGTCTTATCCCAGCCGGCCGAGGCGAGCCGCTTGCCGTCGGGGCTGAACGTCACGCTCCTGACGACTTCGGCATGTCCGGCAAGCGTCCGGAGTTCGGCACCGGTGTGTGCATCCCAGAGTTTGATCGTATTGTCACCGCTCGCCGAGGCGAGCTGCGCACCGTCGGGGCTAAACTCAACGCTCGTGATCTCGTTCGTATGCCCGTAAAGGGTTACGTCGCTTCCCTCGCATTCCCGGCGGGCCAAATGCCACTCGAACCGGCGATGTTCGGGTGGCACCGATTCCAACAATTCGCGCGCTTCTGCGACTCGCCCAGCTTTCCAACGCGCATCGGCCAGGAAATAGTTGGAACGGGCCAGGCGCGCGATCGATTTCTTTTCGCTTGCCTGGGCGGTTTCCTTATGCGTCTCCGCCTCCTTTTCCTTGGCCTCCGCTCGAGAAGCTTGTTCTTCGGCGGTGTTTTTTTGCCGTCTCGCTTCGTGTTCGCCTGCGGCTGCGCGGGCCGCTTGATGACGGGCGGCGCGTTGTTGGGAGAGGGCGACGAGGCCGCCGACGACTGCCGCGGTCGTGAGCAGACCCATCGCCGCCATCACCCTTTGGCGGCGGCGGCGAGTGCGGGTTTTTTGGAACTGGTCGTAAGTGATTGAGGTGCGGATGTAGGCTACGGTTGCCGAGTGCAGGAGGTTCTCGCCGGTTGCGAGCAACTGCCGAGCTTCTTCCAGCGGGAGGCCTGGAGGGAGCAGCAAGCTCGCGTTGCGGTCCTCTTGCTCCCAGCGGCGTTGGGATTGTTCGACGCGGGTGCGGCGGC
>JAWXBP010000417.1 GCA_034440135.1 Planctomycetia bacterium | reverse complement strand
AGGTCGTGAATCACATCGCTGGTTTGCAACGCGAGTTCGAGCGCTTCCTGGAGCGTGAGGTCCCAGTATTCCACTTGGCGCTCGTCGTGAATCAAACGCGGCGCGGCGGCGTCGATGCGACTCTGGTACGCCGTCTCGTCCGACGTCGGGTCGTCGATCGGCTGCGCTGCGCGGCGCTCGTAATGCGTCGGGTCGCCGCCTGGATTGTAGAACTGGGGACTCGGCCCAGCGCATCCGGCCGTCAAACTGAGCAGTGCGGCCAAGGTCGTGCCTGCGTGACGCAGCCAAAGCCCGCGTTGCCCGTGCCGATCACCTGATAACATGATTCGCGGTCGCATGGTGATTCCGGAAGAATGCTCAGAACAATTGCCATCCGTATCTCCGTCATCGACCCTACAGATGATTCGCCGTACCGGATTCGTTAGCGTCCGAAAAGTCGCCGAAAACGGAGGACTCAAGTTTTCAGTTGTCAGTGGTCCGTTTTCAGTCACAGGAACTGTAAAGGCTTGCCGGTTGGGCAAAGCGATTCGGTGAGGCGACTCCGCCAGTTGCGACGGTTGGCGCGAAGGCAACGAAAACCTCGCGAACGACGGTCGGATCGTGCCGACCGAAAGAAGTGGCAGGCGCTCGCGGCGTCCTGGTTCGAAACTCGTTGGCAACCACGAGCAATATATGAAACTGCGAAACCGCACCCGGCTGAGCCGGTTCCAGCGAATCACTCTGGCTCTCATGGCGGCGCTGGTGGTCGCTCGCGCGCCGTTCGCTCAGGCCGAGGTCAAATCCCAGGTTCGTCTGGCCGCCGCTCAGGCGACGCAGCCGACGCAACCTGAGATGACACCGCCATTGGCTGGCGGACCGCCGAACGTGGCTACCATTCAATTGCCGCTGCCCCGGCTGGAAATCGATATCCGGCCCACGACTGGAACACTGCCAGAGGATATCGCGCTGGAATATGTCCGCGGCCAAGGCCAGGTTGCCGGCGACGTCGGGCCGCGCTGGTATCTGTCGCCCTATTCCTGGGAAGCCCCCGGGCTGTTCCACCGGCCGATTTACTTCGAAGACGTCGCCTTGGAGCGTCATGGGCGATCCCGTTGCGCACCGCTGCAGCCAGTCCTCTCGGCCGCCCGAGCCGCTGGGCAATTCGTGATCCTGCCGGCGCAGATGGTCGTGCATCGCCCGCTGGATTGCGTTTACACGCTGGGCTACGGAAAGCCGCGGATTCCACCGGTTTACCCGTATCCGTGGTGTGCACCGCTTTGCCACAACCCGTACGCGAACTACCCGTATCGCCCGTACCAACCGGTTGCCCCGGCCGACGAAGTGTTGCCGCGATAAGAAGCGGCCGAAACACACAGGGCACGCACAAACGCGCCTATTAGCTTAGCGCAACAAAAAGGCCGAGGCGCGAGCCACGGCCGTGAGTGCCCAGGACACGAATCGAACGTGCACGGTATTGCTACCGCCAGCCCCTCAAGCTGGTGCGTCTACCAATTCCGCCACCTGGGCTAAGGGATAGTCCAGTGTATCCCCGGCGGGGGACCGGTCAAGCGACTACCGCGACGCCTTGCGGACCAGTTCTTCGTGGGGTTGGCGTGCTTCCTTCAAGAGCGCGATGAGCTGTTTCATCGCCGTAGCGCTCAGGTGCCCCAGTTGACGCTCGTGGCACTTGCGCACCGGGCCGTCCAAGTCAGCCAGCAGATTTTGCCCGGCTTCGGTAATGCCCACCAAGACTGTGCGGCGATTGCGCTCCGGCCGCTCGCGCTGAATCAGGGCGCGGCCTTCGAGCCGATCCACGAGTCGTGTGATGTCCGGCGCGCGCGAGACGAGCTTTTCAGCGAGCTCCAAGGTCGCCAACCGATCCGGCGCCGCCGCACGCAGCAATCGCAGCGCGTTGTATTGCTGCGCCGTCAGCCCATATTCGCTAAACAACTCGTCTTCGTATTCCCGTAGCCGGTCATACGTGCGCCAGAGGTTCAAATAGGCTTCTTGGGCGGGCGAGTCAAACTTCGGCGCGGCGGCGTTGGATTTGGCGGCGGGCATGTTTCCAATGTAGGCCGGCCAGGAATGGTTGTCGAGACAACGGTTGTTGGTGCTGAAATCGACGTGGAACGTGCGCTTTCTCGCGCTAAGCCCAGGGAAGGCCCTCGGAGACGTGGAAGACAGCGACGTTTTAGGTGGCCTTCCCTGGGCTTGGAGGGGACGCCGTGCATCAGCACCTACGCAAAGTCGTTCCCAAAGCCGTCCGATATTGTCCAGTTTTTCGGTTCCGCCTATAATCCGCCCCGCGAGTTTGGCGCTGCCACGAACCAATTGGCAAAGCGTCGCGTAAGAACCGGTGGCAGGGGCTGCAACGAGAGGTTGCGTGTTGTATTTCGGCAACACAGCGAGCGTTGCCGAAGTGCCTCAGAAACGGTGAAGCGCGTCGCGACAAACCAACGCGGCGAGCGCAAGACTCCACGTGAACGAGGTCGTGTGGCGACGCTCCAACATGCGTCGCGAGCGGCTGTTCCGACTCGTGTGAGTCGTGTCGTGTGGACCGCTTACGGTCGCCTTGCGGCGGAATCGGACTAGCGGGTGCGAAGGGAAATTTGTTGAACCGGCGACGCGTCGCTGACGATGAAACGGGTGCAAGCTTCGAGCCCGCGAGTCGTCCTGACACGGAAATGCGGCGCCGGCCAATTCCAAGGTAGAATGTTCAAGGACGACGGCGGGTAGTTTGAGAGCGCAAGGGTTCCATTGAGGTTCGCGTCCTAGTTAGTGCCTATCGAGATCGGTCCCCTCGGACCAGTGCGACGCGAACAGGCGAATCCGCTCCAACTCCCCCCGACGCCATTTGTCCGCCCCACCGGGCGGCGACATCGGGAGAAGCATCATGCAGGTTTACGGTCCCGCGCATCTTCACGGTCCGCAGTCGATCAGCGCGCCGCACACTCCGGCGGCGAGTCGCTCCCAGTCGAGCGATCGGAGCGCTCCGATCCAAGACGAAGTACAGATTTCGTCGCAAGGCGAGATCATGTCCCGGATGGCGGACATCCCTGAGATCCGTCACGACAAAGTCGCGGCCCTGCGAGCCGCGATCGCCGACGGCAGCTACGAGACCGACGCGAAATTGAGCGGCGCACTGGATCGCCTGCTCGACGAGATCGGGTAGTCGCTCAGCGGAACTTGAAATCACCGCAGGCCGGGCAGAACCAAGCGTTCGCCCGGCCTGCTTCGTTTACATGCGTAGGGCGGGCCGCGCCTATAAATGGCACGTTGCGACCCGCAATGCGCTCACAAGTGTTTCGCCTAGTGGATTCCGACAGGTAAGGCCCGCCGTGCTCGATATCGGCGGGCCTTACATTTTGGAGTCAAAGCGACTTGCTTTGATGCAGCGCAACCGAAATAGCGCCGACTACGTTCTTGCACGGCCCGCCCTACAAGATTTGCAAGCCGCCCAGCCGCTTGCGGTCGCTCGCGCTGAACGGGCATAATCAGCGACTTGCCTGACCGCATCGCGCGCCGCACCGGAGTTCACGACGATGAAAGCCGCTTTTATTCGCCAGACCGGACCGACGGACAACATCACTTATGACGAGTTGCCCACGCCAGAGCCGAAGGGCGCCGAGGTGTTGGTCAAGGTGGCGGCCGTGTCGGTCAATCCGATCGATACGTACATTCGCGGCGGCATGATTCCGATGCCGATCCCGCTCCCGTACATCATTGGGTGCGATCTGGCTGGCACGGTCGAGCGCTGCGGGCCGGATGCCAAACGGTTCAAACCGGGTCAACGCGTGTGGGGAAGTAATCAAGGGCTGATGGGCCGTCAAGGTACGTTCGCGGAATATGCCGCGGTCGATGAGAGCTGGCTCTATCCGTCGCCGGACGGTGTTGCTGACGAATCGCTGGCCGCGGTCGCCCTGGTGGGCATCACCGCGCATCTCGGCCTGGTGCGCGAAGCGAAGCTGCAGCCGGGCGAGATCCTGTTCGTCAACGGCGGCACCGGCGGCGTGGGCTGCACCGTGATGCAGATGTCCAAGGCAATCGGCGCGCGGGTCATCACCACGGCTGGCACCGACGAGAAGGTCAAAACGTGCGTGGCGCTCGGGGCGGATTTGGCGATCAACTACAATACGACCGACGTCAACGCCGCGATTCGCGAGTTCGCGCCGCAAGGCGTGAACGTCTGGTGGGAAACGCTCCGCGAGCCGAATTTCGAGCGGACCGTCGGGCTACTCGCGCCGCGCGGCCGCATGATCCTCATGGCCGGGCGTGAAGCCCGGCCCGTGTTTCCGGTCGGGCCGTTCTACGTGAAGGGCTGCTCGTTGCACGGCTTCGCCATGTTCAACGCGACGCCGGACGAGCAACGCGCGGCGTCGAACGATATCAATCACTGGCTGGCCGAAGGAAAACTCAAGCCCAAGATCGGCCGCACCATGCCGCTCGCGGAAGCCGCGGCCGCACACAAGTTGCAAGAAGAGAACACGCTCCAAAAAGCCGGCACGCTGACCGGCAAGATTGTGCTGAAGCCGTAATCGCCGGGCGACTTACTCTGGGGCCGTTTCGTGAATGGCGCCGGCATCGTCTTCGAGCGTCTTAATCAGCGCCGGAATGGCTGAGGCGGCTGCCGGGCCGATCTTGCCGAGGGCTTGGACCGCCGCTTCGCGCACATCGGGAGCTTCGTCCCCTAGCGCCGTGGTCAACTCCGCCACGGCTGGTTCCGCCTCAGGACCCATCTGGCCGAGCGCACGGGCCGCCTGACGCCGCACCGTGGGATCGGCGTCAGTGAGAGCGGTCTTGAGCGCGGGAATGGCCGCCGGGCCAATTTGGGCCAGGCTGCCGGCCGCGGACTTTGGTAGATCGACAACCGGTCCCAGGTCCGGCAACACCGGCTTGAGCGCCTTCCGTTCGAGATGCGGCGAGCTCGCCCGGGCGGCGAGGATTTCCTCGGTCGTTGGCGATTTTGGCACCTTCGCGCAGCCCGCCGCGAGGATCAGTAAGCCCAGGCTGAGGCGTTTCATAGCGGCCGGCAAAGTCATGATAAGTCCTCGCGTCGAACACGGCACCTTACCACAAGGATGGCTTATTCCGAGCGAATCGTCCAGCGCCCCATAACCGCGCAAGTCTGCCAAATCGCTTGGCGGGAAACCTGGCCAGCGACTATGATGCGGACTGGGGGCAGCAAGGGCACAAACCGCCGGCCGACGCCTCCGCCCACCCCTTTCGACGGAGGTCCGCGTGTCCCGACTGCGAACAAGCGTTGTGCTGCTGTTTTGCCTGACCTGTGGTTGGATTTCGCCCGCCTTCGCGGAAAAAGCTCCTGGGCCGCTGGCCAGGTACATCGCCCAGCCGGACGACAGCTACAAGTGGGTCAAGCGCCGCGAAGGGGATTTGCAAGGCGGCAAGTTCGTCGAACTGATTCTCACCTCGCAGACATGGCGTGGGATCGTCTGGAAGCATGCGTTGTTTATCTTCAAACCGGCCGAAACGCCGGATGCCTCGCAGGCGCTGCTGTTGATCGCGGGCGGCGGCTGGCGGCCTGAGTTGGAACAACCGCCGACCGATCCGAATCAGAAACTGCCGAAGGAAGCAATGATCGTCGCGGCGCTCGGCAATCATCTGAAAGCGCCGGTCGCCACGATCCTGCACGTGCCGCAGCAGCCCATCTTCGACGGCCTAAGCGAAGACGCGGCGATCTCGTACACCTTCGAGCAGTACATGAAGACCGGCGACGACACCTGGCCGCTGCTGCTGCCGATGGTCAAGAGCGCCATCCGCGGCATGGACGCCACGCAGGAATTCGCCAAGCAGGAATGGCAGCTTGATATCAAGCACTTCACCGTGACGGGCGCCTCGAAGCGCGGCTGGACCACCTGGCTCACCGGCGCCATGGACGCCCGGGCGAACGCGATCGCGCCGATGGTGATCGACACGCTCAACATGAACGAGCAGATGAAGCACCAGTTCGCCAGTTGGGGCAAATATTCGGAGCAGATCGAGGATTACACCGAGAAAGGCCTGCAAAACATCTTCGAAACGCCGCGCGGACGTGCGCTGACGGAGATCGTCGATCCGTTCTACTACCGCGAACAATTGGATAAGCCGAAACTGATCCTGAACGGCACCAACGATCGCTACTGGGCGCTCGACGCGACGAATCTGTACTGGAACGACTTGCCGGGCGAAAAGCACGTGTTGTACGTGCCCAACCGGGGACACGACCTCGACGACCTGCCGCGCGTCGTCGGCACGGTCGCCGCGCTGCATCAAAGCGCTGCCGGACGTCTGAAACTCCCGACGCTGGATTGGAAGCACGAGGACAACGGCGCCGGCCATCAACTGACCGTCACGTCCGACCTGCAGCCGAAGAGCGTCTCCGCCTGGGTGGCGAAATCCAAGACGAAGGATTTCCGCGAATCCGTCTGGAGCGCCGAAAAAATGAACCTCGCCGACGGCAAATTCGCCCACACGGAGAAAAACGGCGACGGCGGCTACACGGCGGTCTTCGGCGAAGCCCTCTACGAATTCGGCGAAGGCTCGATGCCGTTTTATCTGTCGACGAACGTGCGGATCTTCGGCGGGGACGATCAGGGGAACGGGAGGTAGTTGCTGTCCAAGATTTCCTACTCGTACAATGGAAGCTGACGGTTTCTGATTTTGCTTTGTGGATCTGATAGACGCTTGATTCGATCGGAGCTTCAAATGGATTATGAATACAAAGAGCGGCTTCTGCAGTTGGCCAAGCAATTTTATGACCGCGGGCCGGGGTTTGCGCAGGAGATGGTAGTTTTGCGCGAGGCCGCGGAAAAGTTCGAGTTGAAAGGCGACAAGCAAGGTCAGCAGCGTTTGCTCACCGCCTGGCATGATCTGTTCTTAGAACGCAAGCTCTCTTGGGGTTACGACATTGACAATCCTGCTTCCCCTTTTTTTCACCTGGTCGAACCGACTGTCTCACAGAATTAAACAGCGTTAGGCGTGGCTTTTACCCGGAGCGGCCATGACTGATTCCTTTTACCTTGACGTCGGACAGCACATTGAATCGGGCGATGGGTACTTGTATAGAAACCTGCAGTTGCTAGGGAAGGGCGGGAACGCAAATACCTATCTCGTGGTCGCGACATCGGGACCACATCGAGGAGTACCCTTTGCGATTAAGGTCTTTCGCAATCTGTCACGTCCGGAGCGAGGGGAAGCGTTTCTAAAGGAAGTCGAGTTCCTTCAAGAATGCGACCATCCCTCGATCATGCGCGTTTTTGATCGGGGAAGTTTCGAGGGGCGATTTCCGTTTGTCGTCGCGGAGTACTTGCCCTACACGCTTCAAGACGTGGTTCAAGCGAAAAGGCAAACACCGGTCGTCGCAAAGATTAGCTACGCGCTTCAGCTTCTATCCGCACTCGCACATTTGGATCAATTGCGCCCGGCCGTAATTCACAGAGATATAAAGCCGCAAAACGTCTTTGTGAAAGGGCGGTCCTGTGTGCTAGGCGACTTTGGGCTGCTGAAACTCGCGAACGCGGATACGGACCGAGAAGTGTTCAAGGAGAGTGTTGGCGCCGGAATGCCCTACAGATACCGGACGCCTGATCAAGTTGCCTATCTGAGGGGCGAGGCCGAACTGACCACGAAGAGCGACGTGTTTCAACTCGGCCTAGTATTGGCCGAACTTTTTACGGGCCGAAACCCTGAAAGGCTTTGTGTCGACATGTACAACGACGACGTTGCGTTGGATCCAATCGGAGCCATTCACAGCTCGTTTTCGGACGAGATTGCGGATGTTATTTCGCAAATGCTTGAGTTTGCGCCCGCGAAGCGACTTTCCTCGATACAGTTCTTGGACATGTGGGACGGCATTTTCAAAGTCGCCGTTCGCCAAAAGCTCGCATCGAAGAAACGGATTTGGTAGTCGGGTTTGCACCGTGGTCGCCGGAACGTTAACTAAGCGACGACTTTTAGCAGGCCAACCAAGTCGCTTCGCCGATCTCAAACCCGAGTTCCTGCAAAACCTTCAACAGCCAGTTGCCCTGGGCTTCCCACTCTTCTTTGAGTGCCATGCATCGAATCCAGGCCGCGGTGATGGAATACGTCAAGGAAGGTGGAACAGGTCGGGGAGCAACTCCATCGTTCGCGCGTAGGCCAGCCCTTCTCCGGCGACCGGAATGATCATCCACCGCAGCGCGTTGAGGCATTCTCGACGCAGCCCTACGACGTTGACTTCAATGACTGGGGGCGCGCGATATCCGCGCACTCGAGGCCAGAAGCGGGGAACAGTAGTGCGATAGGTCGTGTACTCATCGCCAAAGCGATGCTGAAGCCGAAACTCTTCTGAGCCAACGGTCACACGAAGATAGACAAAGGTGGCCAGCAACGCCCCCACTGCCAGGGTCAGATTCTGTAGGAAAACAACGAGCGACATCAGCATCAAGAAAGTGCCGAAGTACAGCGGGTTGCGGCAGAGCGAATACGGTCCCAGAGTCGCCAGCCCGCTCCCCTTGCGCCCGCCGATATAGAGTGTGGCCCAGAAGCGAAAGAAAGCCCCGCAGACAAACAGGACAAACGCGGCCAGGTCAAATTCCAGATCGCCCAGCGTGCCTTCGCCCACGTATGGCTTCGAAAACAGTGCGCCGACCGCGAAGGGGGCGAGAATGGCGAAGGCCAGCAAGCCGCGGCCGCGAACCCAGCGGCTTTGCGGAGGGAGTGAAGTGATTGCGTCCATGCGAATGTAGCCAAGTCTAGACCGGTAGCGATCCCTCACCGTTGAGGTGCAGGGAATCTAACTATAGATGTCGTAGTTCGGCAACGGAATTGGGGCAATGAATGAACGCTTTTTAATGTTCGACGGCGTCGTCACGCCTTGGAAGCCTTTCCGCGTTTCTGTTTCTCGGGCTTTGCACAGCTCTGTGTCGCCCGAACCCGCTCCAGCAGCGTAACCGTTAACGGACCGCCAGCGCTGCGTGGCGTTTTGCGTGGTTGCGACGGCGGCGGGTGGTGGCGGCTTGGAGTTCTTGGTCGCGCGAGGCGTGGATGTGTTCGGGATGAGTCTTGGCCCAGAGGT
>JAWXBP010000416.1 GCA_034440135.1 Planctomycetia bacterium | reverse complement strand
CCTCTCTGGAGGAGATCCACAGCCAGCCGGCGACGCGCTTCCAGCGACGCCGCAGTGCCTTGGGGTCTCATCACCCCTGCTACGAAGGGTAGTGCTCAAAGGTTCATTGACAGCGCAGCCGGCAATAAGTGCGATCGACTATGCTCCCGCCAACAACGGAGACACGGACTTTAACTCCGTCCAAGTGTTTACGGAGTCTACGTCGGCCGTTTTTGAGCCAGGCTCCGCGCTCGAGGACGCGAAATACACCGGTGAAGTGACGCTGGGTGACATCGACGCTGACGGCGACCTCGCACTCGGTGATCTCAACGGCGACGGTTCGTTGGACGCATTGCTGGTCACCGACCAGCGGTTTCACATTGCGATGAACGATGGCTCCGGCCGATTCCAATACTCTAGTTCCCCGCAGTTGACGAACGTGGCGGCCGTGGCGCTTGGCGATCTCGACCGGGACGGCGATCTCGACGCCGTGTTCGCGGGGGCCGCGAACAGCCAATCGGTCTGGGTGAACAACGGTCACGGCGTTTTCACGCGCCTGTAAACTTTGTCTCACGCCGGCGGCGGCAAGGCGGTTACGCTGGGCGATTTCGACGCGGACGGAGATCTCGATGCGTTCGTGGCCACATCCGGCAATTCGTCGGATCAGCTTTGGTACAACGACGGTTTCGGATTTCTGATTCGGGCACAACAGGCCCTTGGCGGCGGAGATGGCGTCGATGTCGCGCTGGCGGACTTCGACGGCGACGGCGATCTCGATACGTACGTCGCGCAAGTCGGTTCGGACGCGCTGTGGCTGAATCATCCCGCCAGCGGCGACACCTACCCGTTCGACGGCCTCGTGCGCGTGGAGGACCTGAATCGGGTGCGCAATCACTTCGGAGCAAGCGGTCCGGCTGATGGTACGCTCCCCGGGGATACGTACCCGTTTGACGGCGAGGTCAGCATCGAGGACCTGAACGCGGTCCGCAACTATTTCGGCGGTGCGACGCCATTGCCGTCTCCCGTTCCGTCACGGCATAGCAGCGGGGCGACGCTGCTGGACAAACCGGTCGAGGTCACGGCACGCTTGGCCGTGGCAGTTCACGCGCACTCTCCCGCGAGCGCGTTCGACGCGGTGTTCGAAATGATCGCCCGGGAAGGCGGCTCCATTCCCGGAGCCAAGCGGGCCCGTGGCGTGCGGTGGGCGTGAGCAGCCAACCGAACGGTCGTGGGTCAACATTCGCAATGCACTTTGGGAGCGAACAGGATGGCAAGTTTTGGTCTGGGAAAACGCCGGTCGTTGAGCGGCGAGCGTCGGGATGCGCGGGGACGGAAGCTCCGCCTGGAATCGCTGGAGCGCCGCGAAATGCTCACCTACATCGAGTTCGATACGACCTTCGGCCTGCTTCACGCGCGAACGATTGACTCACGGGTGGCGCAAGATTTCGTGCGGCAGATCGATCGCGGGGACTATGACGGGACAATCTTTCATCGTCTCGTCCCCGAAGCGACGCTTTCCGCCGGGCGGCACTACGTCGATGGAAGTCCTGTGACGGAGGGCGGGAACGCGACGACCAGCTTTTCCGCGGCGAACACGCGCGGCGCCATCGCCGCAATTCCCGTCGAAGGAACGAACAAGTTCAGCGGGAGTTGGTTCATCAATCTAGCGGACAACCCACACCTGGACGCCGCCGGATACATGGTCATTGGCTACGTCGATTCGGACGACATGCACATCGTCGACGCGATTGCATCGCTGCCTACTTTCGACATCCGCGGCCATGAAAGCGTGCCGCTCCGCGACTTTGAACTGCAAGACCCGCCCCAACTGCCGGGCCCCGAGCATTTCGTCGTCGTCCACGATGCGCGCCGCACGCCGGTTAACATTTCTCTCTTCGACGACCAGGTCGTCGAAGAGGATGCTGGCCTGACTTACGGTTTTGTCTTCGCCTGGCTGTCGATTCCGTCGGACTCCATGGTGCAGATCAACTTCGCGACTTACGACGGCAGCGCCCGCAAGGGGGAGGATTATCAGGAGTCGACCGGCGTCGTGATGCTCAACGCCGGCGAGACGGGAAAGACCATTCGCGTGCCGATTCATAGTGACGGGGACTTTAAGTCCCACGAGACCATCCGTATCCGCATTTTCAATGCCTCCGGCGCCACGCTAGTCGACGATGAAGCGCTCCTGACCATTCTCAACGACGACCGCGGCGTGCCAGGCGATACGAATCTCGACAACGTGGTCGATATTGTCGACTTGAATAATGTCCGCAACCACTTTGGCTACGCTGGCTCGGAATTCCTGGGCGACGTCACCGACGACCAGCTAGTCGGAATCGATGATTTGAACGCCGTGCGAAACTACTTTGGGGCGACGGCAACGCCGCCGGTGGCGGCAAGTCCAGGAGTTACTAGCACAGTGACTTCGCCCGAGGCAGCTTCGTTCGCGGTTGTTCGTACAGTTCTACCGCAGGCCGCGCTGAACTCGCCACCACGCTACGGCATGCGGCGAAAAAGCATCGCGATCAGCGCGCCACAGGACGTCCTTCACTTTGTCGACAGAGTGTTCGACGAGCCAGATTTCGGTCCTGAGCGTCGCCAATCCCGACGGCGTAAGTAGTCCATTCGACGGCCGTGCGTGGGGTGGCAATCGTCGCGCCTGCGGCGTCGGAATCCGTAGCGCGTTCCCTTGGAAAGGCGGTTTCCGCCGTGTCTAATGGGAGAATTGGCAACCTCGCAGGCCGAGTTATTTCGCACTTGAATTGATAAAGTCCTCGCCGCCATGAGTCCTGACCGCGGCGAACTTGAAGCCTGGGATCGCCGCCACGTCTGGCACGCCTTTACCCAGATGGCCGAATACGAGCCGCTGCTGATCGAGCGCGGCGAAGGCTGCACGCTGTTCGATATCGACGGCCGCGCGTATCTCGACGGCGTTAGCAGTCTGTGGTGCAATCTGCATGGGCATCGCCATCCGAAGCTCGATGCGGCGATCACCGAGCAACTCGGCAAGATCGCCCATACGACGTCGCTCGGCACTTCGAACTCGACGACGATCGAGCTTGCCCGAAGGCTAACGAAACTAGCGCCCGCCGGGCTAGAACATGTCTTTTTCTCCGACAACGGCGCCACGGCGGTCGAAGTCGGGCTCAAGATGGCGTTTCAGTATTGGCGGCAATGCCCCGAGCCGCAGCCGGAAAGGAATCTGTACGTGGCGCTCGGCGACGCCTATCACGGCGACACGCTGGGCAGCGTGAGCGTCGGCGGCGTCGCGCGGTTTCACCAGATGTTCGCGCCGCTGCTGTTCGATGTGCGGCGCGTCGCAGCGCCGAATCCGTATCGCCCGCCGGCTGGCGTGGCGCCGGAATCGCTTTGTGCACATGCGCTGGCGGAGTTGGAGCAATTGCTGGAGCGAGAGCACGAGCGCATCGCGGCGTTCGTGATCGAACCGCTCGTGCAGTGCGCGGCGGGCATGGTCATGCATCCGCCGGGTTACCTGCGCGGCGTGCGCGAACTGACGGCGAAGTATGACGTCTTACTGATCGCCGACGAAGTGGCCGTCGGCTTCGGGCGCACAGGCAAGATGTTCGCCTGCGAGCATGAGCAAGTGTCGCCGGATTTCCTTTGCCTCGCCAAAGGACTCACCGCCGGTTATCTGCCCGCCGCGGCCACACTGACCACCGACCGTGTTTGGAACGCCTTCCTTGGGGACCACGCCTCGGGCCGAACATTCTTCCACGGCCATACCTACGGCGGCAATCCGCTTGCCTGCGCCGCGGCGCTGGCGTCGCTCGATATCTTCGAGGACGAGAAAACGCTCGCCAGGCTTCAAGAAAAAATCACCCACCTGGCGGCCCGACTCCGCCCGCTCGGCGAACATGAAAATGTCGGCGATGTGCGGCAACGCGGCCTGATCGCCGGCATCGAACTGGTTGCCGACCGGAAGTCGAAGACGCCTTTCCCGTCCGCGGAACGCCGCGGCTGGCGAATCTGCCAACGGGCCCGGGAACGCGGCGTCCTGCTGCGCCCTCTCGGCGACGTCCTGGTGGTGATGCCGCCGTTGGCGATTAGCCTTGACGAGATTGACCGGATTGTCGACGCGATTGAGATCTGAGGCCACAGTCGCGCAACACTGTCATCATCGCCGCTGATAGAATTGGGGGATGGACGACAACCCTTACAGGTCGCCGCTTAGCGAGACGCGGCCGGATACGCCGAAGCGGGCACCAATCGCGATAGCTATCGCAAGACTTGCCGTTTTCGCCGCCCTCACGACCTTTTCCATAGTTACCGTCCTGGCGTTTTTCGCGGCCCCGCCACTTTCATTCATCCCTGGCGGAATCGCGTACGGGTGTTACCGGCTAAGGCAACGCATTCAGCCAGCGCCAGATTCAGTTTAGAGCACCGAATTGCCGCCTAGCCCTTTTTCCGTTTGGTATGCGGGCAAACGGAGCCATTTTGCCCCTTTTACTCGCGTTGACCCATTTTTGCCGTTCCCGGATAATGGGGGATGGAAGCTACCCCAGATTGACATGCGTATGGCGATTGCTGAATCCACCGAGCTCGATACTTACTGCCTGAACCTGGCCCGCCGGGCGAAGGAGGCCGCTGCGCAGTTGGTGAGCCTGTCCGGCGAGCAGAAAAACCGCTGGCTGCGGGATTCCGCCGCGCTGCTGCGCGAGCGAACCGATCGGCTGGTCGCCGCCAATGCGCTCGATCTCCAGGCGGCCCCGGGCTTCGGCCTGACGGACGCCCAAATCGACCGTCTGCGGTTGACCCCCAAGGGAATCGCCGCGATCGCCACGGCTTTGGAGGAAATCGCCGCGCTGCCGGAACCGATCGGCGAGGTGATGGAATCGACCGTCCGGCCGAACGGACTGGATGTCCAGAAAGTGCGAGTACCGCTGGGCGTCGTGCTGTTCATCTACGAATCCCGGCCCAACGTCACCGCCGACGCCGCGGCGCTCTGCGTGAAGAGCGGCAACGCGGTGATTTTGCGTGGCGGCAAAGAGGCGGCGCATTCCAGCCGTGCGGTCGTCGAGACGCTCCACGAAACGGCATCGCGCCATGGCATTCCGGCCGACGCGGTGCAATTGGTGGCGACTTCGGATCGCGCCGCGGTGGGGCATCTGTTGAAGCTGAATCAATACATCGACCTGGCGATTCCGCGCGGCGGCGAAGGGCTGATCCGTCGCGTCGCCGCCGAGGCGACGATGCCGGTCATCAAGCATTTCGCCGGCAATTGCCACGTGTATGTCGATCGCTCGGCCAAGCTCGATAGTGCCGTCGAAATCACCGTCAACGCCAAGTGCCACCGCTTGGGCGTTTGCAACGCGGCGGAGTCGTTGCTCATCCATGCCGACGTGGCGGCGGAGTATCTGCCGGCGATCGGCGCGGCGCTGCAAGCCCGCGGGGTCGAGATTCGCGGCGACGACCGCACCTGCGAGCTGGTACCCGGCAGCAAGGAAGCGACCGACGAAGACTACTTCACCGAATACCTGGCGCCGATAATTTCGACGAAGGTCGTCGGTTCGCTGGACGAAGCGATCCGGCACATCAATCACTATAGCTCGCAACACACGGAAGCGATCGTCACCAACGACCTCGACGCCGCGCGCGAGTTCGCGCGCCGCATCGACAGTTCGGCGGTGATGATCAACGCCAGCACACGGTTCAACGACGGCGGCGAATTCGGTCTCGGCGCGGAGATTGGCATCAGCACCGACAAGTTCCACGCCCGCGGCCCCTGCGGCCTGAAAGAACTGACCAGCTACAAGTATGTCGTGTACGGAAACGGACAAGTGCGGGAGTAAGGAGACTCGAGTGAAAGTGATGAGTGATGAGTGATGAGTGATGAGTTGGGCCTGAGCCTGGCATGCGTCACTCATCACTTATCACTCCGCACTCATCACTCCCACCCATGAGCGGCGAAGTACTCAGCCAGACCGAAGTCGAAAGCTTACTCAGCGCCATGGATGGCGGTACGCGGAGCCAGACGGCCGCGTCCGCGGGCGCGAAAGCGGCGGCCGCCATGAGCGGAGGGGCGGGGCGCGCGCGGGAAAAAGTCACCCTCTACGACTTCAAACGCCCCGAGCGCGTCGGCAAAGAACAGATGCGGGCGCTGCAGACGCTGCACGAGGGCTTCAGCCGCAACTTCGGCGCTGCGCTATCGAGCTTGCTTCGCTCGATCGTTGAAGTGCAGCTCACCAGCGTCGATCAATTGACGTACAGCGAGTTCCTGTTCAGCCTGGAAAACCCGACCTGCTTCAACCTGCTGAAGGCCGATCCGCTCGAAGGGAACCTGATCCTCGACATCAACCCTTCGATTTTGTTCCCGATCATCGATCGCCTGCTCGGGGGCGGCCGTGAGACCGGGGCGTCGCAACGGCGGCCGCTGACCGAAATTGAACTGCGATTGGTCGGGCGGATCACGTCGCATTTCCTCCAGCAGATGAAGGCCGCGTGGGAAAACGTGGTTTCGCTGGATCTCGAAGTATTACGCGTCGAAAGTAATCCGCAGCTCGTGCAGATCGTCCCGCCGAACGAAGTGGTCGTCGTCGTGAGCTTCGAGGTCACCCTCGGCGAGGTCCGCGGGATGGTGAACCTTTGCATTCCGTTCAATGCCATCGAACGCATCGGCGGAAAGCTCTCGGCCAACACCTGGACCAGCTACGGCCGCAAGGACGTCGATCCCGAGCTGCTCCACCAGATCACCCAGAACCTGCATGGCTCCGAGGTGGAGGTCGTCGTCGACCTCGCGGAAACGCGGATCACGACGCGGGAGCTGATCGGATTGCGCGTCGGCGACGTCATCAAGACTGAGAAGGACGTCCACGCCCCGTTGAACGTGTCGATTCAAGGGGTGGAAAAATTCCACGCCAAAGTCGGCCAGGTGAAAGGCCAGAAGGCGATCCGCATCGAGACGGTCGTGTCGAGCAATCCGCACACGAAGCGGGCGTCGTAAGGGGAGACTTGGCGCGAAAGAGAGGTGACGCAGGGCGCGCAACAGGTTGAGGGCCACACAATTCTCAACCCCGAAAGGGGTGGCAGACAATAGCCAGCGGTGCGAACCGCTGGAACGATGTATCAACATAGAAACCTTGAGCCCCATCGGGGCGATACATCTCAAGCCCGTATTTCCCAGATGACTTCCCCGTAGTGGCACGCGATTTGCGCCAAACCCCTGAACAATAGGGGTATATCGCACATTCATGCCATGCTGTCCGGGGAACCCTATGGGTGACTGCCAAAAGCGCGATTTGCGGGTCGGTTTCGACCGCCGGTTGAAGCTGAAATTCCTGGGTAGTCAGGTCACCACGGAT
>JAWXBP010000415.1 GCA_034440135.1 Planctomycetia bacterium | reverse complement strand
GTGTAGTCAAAGTCGCCCTGGCTGAAGGTTGCCGGGCGTCCAAAGTTTGCTGCCAGGCGCGTGAAATCGTCGAGGTTCACGTTGCGGTCGTGGTTGGCGTCGCCGGCAAACACGAAGAAGTCGAAGACGATGTTGGCGGTCAGTGGATTGCCGAAGTTGTCGGTGACGTTGCCTGCCTGAATGGTCGCACGATAGTTTCCGTCTGGCAGGATGCCGCCGGGCACGCCAGGGAAGACAAACGAGGCGATGTTGGGCGGGCTTCCGGCTGGTCCGGAGTACGTCAGGCTCATCGCCGCCGGCGGCACGATCGTCCCGCCCTGCGTCAGGTTCTGCAGAAGCAGGTCGCTGGGCGAAAGGCTCGCGCCCACGTTGGCGCTGAACCCGAACTTTACGCGTTGGGCCGTCTCGAACTCAAACGCTGAACTGAGCAGTTGTGGCGGCACGTCGTTGTCGGCGATCGTCAATGTGTAGCTTGCCGGCGAACCGATCACGACGTCAGGAGACGAAGCGAGCGTAATCACCCGAGTCTCGTTGGTTTCCACGAGCCCGTCATCCACAATGTCTACTAGGATATTGGCGGTCGTTGCACCAGCCGGAATCAACAGCGGGCTGGCAGCAATCACCAAATCTCCCGGAATCGATGCGGTGCCGGAGGCCGATGTGTAGAACAGTGAAATCGGCTTGCCCGAGGCTGCTGACAAGTTGACCTGTACCGAAACCTGCCCTGCGCCCTCACCAAACGTTTGGCCCGTCAGCGAGAACTGCACGGTCGGGGCAAGGTCATTGTCGAGGATGGTCAACTGCTGGGTCTGCGTTCCGGAAAGCGTGGCGTTCGTTGGGCTTCCGAGCGTAAACGACAGCGTCTCATCAAATTCATCGAGCGCGTCATCCACAATCGCAACAGTGATGAATCCCGACGTCGCGCCTGCTGGAATGACGATGGGACTTGTGGTGATCTGCGTGAAGTCCACACCAGCAGTCGCGGTCACCCCTCCACCGGTGAACGGAACCGTAATGTCGAACCCGGACGGCGCAGACAGTTGCACGGTAAACGATACATTGCCCGCCGATTCCGAACTGGAGAAATTGCCGCCGGCGAAACTAACGGTTGGCGGCAGGTCGTCATCGGTAATGGTGACGCGGCGAACCAGAGTGCCCGATGCGGCAGAGCCAACTGGGTTATTCAGGCGCAAATCGATCGTCTCGTTCGGCTCGTCAAATAAGTCATTGGTGACGTTGAGGATCAGGTTGCCCGAGGTTGCGCCTGCCGGAATGATCACTGACACAGGGCCAGTAAAGTCGGTTCCGACCAATGCCGTGCCGCCGGTGATCGTCGCGGAGATCGTGATATCAACGGCTGCCGCGGCATTGAGGAATACCGGTATCGACAGCGCGCCGATGCTCTCGGCCACCGACTGAGACCGGTAAATCTCCGGCACGGGAATCGTCGTCAGCACCGGGCTTCCGGTTTGGGTGGCTCGACTGCTGTCGGTCACGATGTCGGGCGAATTCAATGCTGCTTGGGAGAAAGTCAGCCGTGCAATCCGATACTGACCGGCTGGGCTGGTCGCCACATCACCCCAGGACACGCTGAAGAGCGTCGGGCCAAAGCTCGCTGTGGGGCCAGCCGGGTAGGCACCGAGCACCAGCGGCGGATTCGTCGCGCCGCCCGGACCCGTGACGTAGGTATCAAATGCCAGCGCCGGGTTGCCCAAGATACCCGATGAACTCGGCTCAGTCTCTCCGCCGAGCGCATTGTTGTACAGTGCTGTTCCGGCCGGCATCGTCACTTCCACGCCTGCGGAAATCCAATCCATGGTCGTGGTCGCGATCAGGTCAAAGCTGACCATGTCAGCAAGCGCCGGATCGTTCGCGATCGCTGCGGCCGAAATCGCCACCGGCTGCCATCGCACCGACAGCGGGCTTGCCGTAATCGGCGAGAACGAAACCAGCGGCGGAACATCATTATCCGTGATGGAGAGTGTGAACTGTGAAGGCAAACCCACCGCCGCGTTCGTCGGGGAACTGATCGACACCAACACCGTTTCGGTCAGCTCGTAAATGGGATCGTCAATAATCGTTACCGTGGTTGTTCCACTCGTGCTGCCTGCCGGAATCAATACGGTTGACGGGGAATAAAAGTAATCGGCCGGGGTCGATGCAGTGCTCCCTGCATCAACAACCAGCGGAACAGTTACGTCGCGACCCGACGCCGCGGAAAGTTCCACGGTCAGCACGTAAGTCCCGACCGCTTCCCCCACGGATGCCGAGGCCGAAGCAAAGCGCACGCTGGGCATGGGATCGTCGTCGGCGATCGTCAACGTGTGGCTGGAAAGCGCCCCCAGCGCCGCGTTGGTCGGCACCCCCAGCGTTAAGATCACCGTTTCGTCTGCTTCATCCAGCGTATCGTTGACAATCGACACGCTGATTGAACCGCCGGTGCTGCCGGCGGGGATGACAAACGGGCCGCTCGGAATGGTGAAATCGCCCGGCGTAACCGCCGTGCCACCTGTGACGCTGTACGGGATCGTGACATTCTGAGACGACACGCCCGAGAGCGTGACCGAAATGTTTGCGGTTCCACCGGCTTCGCCAATCGTCAGCGACGGAGAACCAAACTGAACGGTGGGAGTCGGCTCATTGTCGTTAATGGTGACGTAGCCGAGGATGGTCCCCGAGGCCAACGACCCGGCCGGGTTGTTCAGCCGCAGCTCGATGAGCTCGTTGGGCTCATCGATATTGTCGTCAAGGATCGTCAGGGAAAGGTTGCCTGCGGTTGAGCCTGGCGCAACGATGACAGACGCCGGTCCTGTGTAGTCGACACCACTGGTGGCCGAACCGCCGATGACGCTGGCCGAAATCGTCACGTTCGCCGCCGATGCTCCGGCGAAGAAGAATGGAAGGTTAACGGTACCGGCGTTCTCCGCCACCGAGTTGCCCTGGAAGATCTCCGGAATCAGCATCGCCGCGCTTCCGCCCAGCGCATTGACCACGCTCGTCTTGCTTGAATCGAGCACAAGGTCGGTTCCGATCAGCGCCGAAGCCGAAAACGTAAGGCGCGCCAGTTGATACACGCCGCCCGTGCTCGAAGTCAGGTCACCCCACGCCACGCTCAAGTTCGTGGGATCAAAGATCGGGGTCGCGCCGTTGGGGTACGCGCCCAGAACGAACGGCGGGTTTGCGGTTCCACCGGGGCCGCTCACGTAGGTGTCGAACGCGCGGGCCGGGTCGGATACGATATCACCCGGCGTCGGCGCGGTGTTGCCGCCCAGCGGGTGATTGTAAAACGTTGCTCCGCCCGGCATTGTCACCTGCAGACCCGCCGAGAGCCAGTCGCTCGTCGTCGTAATGATCAGATCGAAGCTCCGCTTGTCCGCAAGATTTGGATCGGAAGCGATGGCTGCCGCCGAGATCGCGACCGGCTGCCACCGCACTTGGGCCAACGCGGTGGCAATCGGCGAAAATGAAACGAGCGGCGCGGCATCGTCGTCCTGAATCGTGCCGGTTGCGGTGCCCTGCGTAATCACAAACGGCGTGTTGATGAACACCGAAGCCGTGTCCGAGCCAAAGTTTGCCGACGTCAGATCCGCCCGGCCGTCACCGTTCACATCGCCGACCGCGACAAAAATAGGATTAACGCCTGCCGCGAAGTCCGCGACCGAATAGGTCGTGGTCGCCGAGCCGGCAACCGTCTGGTTCAACATCACTGACACGCTGTTCGACCCGAAGTTCGCAACAGTGACATCTGCGCGACCGTCACCATTTACATCGCCAGTGGCGACGGCAATCGGCCCGGTGCCAACGGTCGTATCTTGCTTGGCCGCGAACGCTGGCGCAGCCGCCCCGGCGGCCGTGTTGTTCAGCAGCGTCGAGACCGTTGAGCCAGTCTCGGAATTCGAATTGCTGACCACGAGGTCGGGCCGACCGTCGGCGTTCACATCCGCGGCGACGATCCCGCGCGGGCCGGGGCCGACGGTGAGATCCTGACGCGCGGCAAAACTCGCAATGGTTGTGCCCAGGTTCGTGGTATTCAACAAGACCGACGCCGTGTTGGTATTGGCGTTGGCAACAGCCAGGTCGGGACGGCCATCACCATTGAAGTCGGCCACCGCCAGCGCGGTCGGCCCGTCCGCGACGACAATATCCTGCCGCACCACAAGACTCACCGCTGCCGCGCCGGGCGAGGTCAGGTTGAAGAAGACCGAGACCGTGTCAGAATCGATGTTGGCGATGATCAGGTCTTGCCTTCCGTCGCCGTTGAGGTCGGTGGCGACAACCGACCTCGGCCGCGCACCCACCGCAAAATCCTGACGCGGTCCAAAGCTGACCGTACTCGACCCAACTGTCGTCGTATTCAGCAACACCGAGATCGAGTTGGACAGCCCGTTCGAGACAGCCAAATCCAACCGGCCATCATTGTTCAGATCGGCCACCGAAACCCAGTCGGGGAAGGATTGCACCGCGAAATCTTGTTTGGTGGCGTAGGTCGGCGTCGCCGCACCGGCCGCGGTCGTGTTTAGCAGGACCGAAACGGTGAACGAGTCTTGGTTGACGGCGATCAGATCGGCCCGGCCGTCGTTGTTGATGTCGCCGAGGGCGGCGGTGTGGGGGAATGACCCGGTGGGGAAGGAGGTTTGGGGGAAAGCGGGGAAGATGGCGGCTGCGCCGATGGAAGTCGAACTCGCGAGCACGCTGATGCTGTCTCCACCCAGGTTCGAGCTCACGACGTCGTTCAACCCGTCGTTGTTCAGGTCGGCCGTCACGACATCGTGCGGGTTCGAACCTACCGTGACCGCTCCAACGGTATCGAATGTCGCACTCGGGACTCCGGGAAGGGTTCGATTCAGGAGCGTAACAACAGAATTCGAATCGCGCGCCGCCACTGTCAGGTCGGGTCTGAAATCACCGTTCATGTCGGCCCAGGCGACACCGAACGGCCGGGTGCCGGCAGGAACATCAAAACGCGGCCCCAGGGAGAAGGTCGACGCCCCCAGAGGTGTCGTATTGAACCAGACGGACACCGCATTCGCGTCGGCGGCCGCTACCGCAAGATCGAGCCGGCCGTCGCCGTTTGCATCGGCAATCGAAACTCCGCGCGGCGTCGCAGCGGTGGCAAAGGTCTGCTGCGTGCTGAACGTCGGCGCGGTGGCGCCGGGCGTCGTGGTGTTTCGAAGGATTGAAACGGTGTTGGCGCTCCGGTTCGAGACGATGGCATCCAGGTTGCCATCGTTGTTAAAATCAGCGAGCTTGACACCGCCGTAATCGGGATTCGATCCGACGGCGAAATCAACCCGCGGAGCAAACGACGGCGCTGCAGCACCAACCGCGGTCGTGTTCAGCAGAATTGAAAAGGTGCCGCTGTTGAAATTCGCCACCGCGAGATCGGGCCGCCCGTCGCGGTTGACATCTCCGGTGGCGACGGGCACCGGCGTGGTGCCTGTCGCGAACGCCTGGCGCGGCGCAAAAGTGATCGATGGGCTTCCCGAAGGCGTGGTGTTCATGAGAACCGAAACGGTGTCCGCAGCCGCGTTCGAAACGGCGAGATCCGCGCGACCATCGCCATTGAAATCTGCGGCTACAATGCCGTGCGGGTCTGAGCCGGCGGAGAAAAACTGACCGCCCGTAAAGGTGATGGCTGAACCTGGTGTCGAGGTGTTGACAAACACGCCGATCGATCCGGCGCCCCGGTTGGCCGCTGCGGTGTCCAGACGCCCGTCGGAATTGAAGTCGGCGGTGACGGCACCGACCGGCCCAGTGCCGGGCGAGGCAAAATCCTGCCGACCCCCCAGGACGATCGGCGCGCCGACGACGTTGGTCACACCGGTGAGATTCACAAAAAACGTCTCATCCGCCTCATCCAAATTGTCCCCGATCACCGGAACGCTGATCGTCGCCGAAGCCTGACCAGATGGGATCGTCACGGTGCCGCTCTGGGCCGTGTAGTCCTGCCCGGCGACAGCCGTGCCGTCGGCCGTAGAGTAGGCGACGGCTACGCTGCTAGCGAGGTCACCGGCACGCGTGACGGTGAAGACCATGTTGGTGTTGCCTCCGGTGCCCTCGACCAGCGTCTGATTGGCGATGGAAACCGTGCTGGCCAGCAGGCACCGGCGTTCGAGCGGCTCGGCCCAGCAGGATGATGGGCTGAGCAATCGCCCAGTTGTTCGACGAACCGATTTAGCCAATGACGCAGCGGCGCTGTGACGCCCATGACGTGGCAGACGTGACATAATTCCTCCCGATCCCGGCCCCACCCTGACGGCCCGGGTTAACCTGAAGACGTGTCGTCGGCGACATTCGTCGGCGACGGCTCACATTGTAGCCAACCCGATCATTTTACGCAAACAGAGGATCGTTGTCCCACTGAGACAGTTTGCCCTCATCCGGCCATGCGGCAACTGCAACCCGGCTGAACAGCAATCGATAATTGAGTGCCTGTGAGACTTCGCCCCGAATCGCTCCCACGGCACGCGAATCGGGTCGCAGCAACGAATTGTCTCTGGTGATCTTCGTGCTCGTGCGAAGCAAGCGCGAAGTCGGCGGTAGCGAGTTGCCAAACTGAATTGCCAAAATGTTGAAGTCTTCAAGATCAACGGCCCCGCTGTAGTCAAAGTCACCCTGACTAAACACACGGCCAACCCGCCCAAAGTTGTTCGCGAGCGGCGTAAAGTCGTCGAGGTTCACCGCCCGATCCCGGGAGGCGTCGCCTGCCAGCACAAAGAAGTCGAGAACTTCATCGCCAGTAGGTGGATTGCCCGCAACGTCAGTCACGTTCGGCGATGCGATCGTGGCGCGGTAGTTGGCGTCACGAAGGAGGCCGGCGGCGAATGACGGGAACGTGAAGGTTGCGGTAGTCCCGGCGTACGACATCGACGTGGTGATGATCGTGCCAAGCGATACGTTCTCCAGCACGAGATCACCGTTGACCAAAGTGGGGGCGACCTCTTCGCCGAAGATGTATTGAACCGAGTGGCCGACCTCGAAGAAGAACTGCTTCGTCGTCACGGCAGGGCCAGTTGTGTCGATCGTGACCCCGAGCACTGGGCCCGGTGCCGAAGCGTTTCCGGCCGCATCCACCGCTCGTGCCGTAAAAGCGTGTGTGCCATCGGGCTGCGCGGGAGCCGCGTACGAGGTACCCGTCTCGTAGTCTCCGCTGATTCCAAAGCCGTTCCGCTCAATGCGGAAAAAGGGCGTTGAAGTGATGTCGAATGTCGGCGTGCTGTCGTTGGTGACGTTGTCCATGTTGCTCACGCCGGAGTCGCTCATTGCCTGCAAGTCCGGTGCGGGTGGCGTACCCGGGGCGACTGTGTCGATGGTCATGTTCAGCGCCTGCCCAACGGCCGACACGTTGCCGGCTGCGTCCACCGACCTCGCAACGAACGCGTATGTGCCGGCGGCCAGCAACGCCGACGTGTATGCGCCGGTCGCGAAGTCGCCAGTGACCGGCGTGCCGTCACGCGTCAGGCGGTAGTACGCACCTGTCGACGGCAAGTCGAGGGTCGGCGTGCTGTCGTTGGTGAGGTTGTCCGAATTGCTGATCCCTGAGTCGCTGCCTGCCTGCAGATCCGGCGTCCCTGGCACGTCAGGCGCCACTGTGTCGATGGTGACAGAGTGCGTCAGGCTTGCCTCCGAGACATTTCCGGCAGCGTCCACCGCGCGCAGCGCGTAGGCATACGTGCCGTCTGCCTGCAGAGCGGTGGTGTACTCCGATCCCGTCTCGTAGTCGCCACCGATCTGGATTCCGCCGCGCTGCACCCGGAAGTAAGAGTCCGTTGACAGGACGGCAAACGTCGGTGTGTTGTCGTTGGTGAGGTTGTCCGTGCTGCTGATTCCGCTATCGCTGCCCACCTGCAGACCCGGCAAACCAGGCGTCGTGGGAGCTGTACGATCGACGCTGACGATCAGCGGTGAAGTCGGGGGGCTGACAAAGAGGTTCACCGTCTGGCGCGCGGTGTAGGAGTGCGAGCCCTCTGTTGGCATTGGGTCGGTTAGCTCTCCGGACCCCGTCCGACTCGCAACGACGACGTCGTCCCGCAACAGCTCGACAAGCGCCCCGGTTTCCGCGGTCGGCACGGAGAACGTGAGGCTTGAAGCCTTTGTGATGTTGTCAGTGTTGCTCACGCCGGTGTCACTCGCAGCCAACAAATCGGGCGTGCCGGTTGCGTCGGGAGTGGTGACGGTCGACACGGAGACGTCGTCGATGAAGTGATTATCCCAAAGACCGCCAATCCGTCCGCCGAAGCCGAATTTGTCGCCAACGAGCGCGTTCCAGCCCGACAGGGCCACTCCACCGG
>JAWXBP010000414.1 GCA_034440135.1 Planctomycetia bacterium | reverse complement strand
GGCAGCCTGAATGCCAATCTCAGCGATGCGGCGAAAGCGTTCCTTCGGCGTAATGCTGTTGACGGTGCTGAGCGCGGCTTGCAGGACGGGAGACGTCTCGGCGGCGAGTGCTGCGTGCGGAGTGCTGAGTGATGCGTCGGAGGAATTCGAAAAGACTTCCGTTTGAGCTTCGTCATTGGAATTTGATGTGACCTGCGGATTTCGTTCTTCGACATTCCCGGCCAGGCTGCGCCGCTTCGCCTCGACCACGTCCGCCAGCGTCACGCCTTCGATGAATCGCATCGCATAAAAATGAATGCTCCGCTCGCAGCCGATGCCGTAGACCTCGACGATGTTTGGATGATCCAAGTGCGCCGCCGCCATCGCCTCGTTCTTGAACCGCTGCAAGTGCCTCGGATCGAGCACGGCGGCGAACGGCAAAATCTTCAGCGCCACGCGCCGCGAGAGCGAGATCTGCTCGGCTTCGTACACCACGCCCATCCCGCCCCGACCGACTTCACGGAGGAGGTGATAGTCGCCCAAGGACCGCTGCGTTACTGAATCGCGGTCCCCATCACTGACGTCGACGTCGAAATTGGCGCAGGCCTGCAGCATATCCAATGTTTGCAGGCAGCCGGAAAGCTCGGCCGCTAAGTGAGGATGATCGCGCAGCAGCGTTTCTTTGGAGGGGTGTTCCCCGCGACGCAGCGCGGTCAAGTAGTTGTCCAAGACCGCCGTCAGATCGGAATCGCGCATGGGTTGTACGGGGGTGTCGATTGGTTGCGAGGTCATAGGGTCGCCTCAATGATGGGACGCAGACGCAAGATGGCGCGCGTCCATAGTTTACGAGCCGCTTCGCCGGTACGCCCCATGCGCTCCCCGACTTGCGACCATTCAAGTCGCTCGAAATTTCGCAGCGAGATCACTTCGCGGTCGTCGTTATCTAATTGCGCGAGGGCGTTCGCGACCAACACTCCGGCAACGGCGCCCGAGGGCAACGAATCCGCGTTCGACTGGGCCTTCCGCCCGAAAGTCTCCAGGGCCGCGGACGACTGATCGATCATTTGATTCAGTGATCGCTCGCGGGTGACCCGGCGGGAGGCGGTTTGGTATCGTCGCGTCAAATCGATGATCGATTGGACCAGCAATTGCCGCAGCCAGGCGACAAGTTCTCCCTCGGAGTGCCCTCGAAATCCGGTGAAATTCTTGGCCGCTCGCAACATCGCTTCCTGGACTACGTCGGACGGATCCGCCTTGCCTTTGAGGGCGCGGTCGACGCTGGTTCGCGCCAGGAGCCGCAGATAGGGACGATACGTCTCCAGCAACCTGGCCACGACGAGTTGATCGCCCCGGTCGGCTCGCAGAAGTGCCGCGATCGAGGTGTGAGATTCCATAAAGGCTGCCATACCCGCCATCGTGAGTTCCCTCCTACTCGAAAGGAACGCGGGAGAGACCGAAAGCGGACGAAAAAAACTTGCGAACGCAAGTCCGCCGCTAGCAATTCAGCCGGTGAGAATGCCCTCGAAAGGTTGCCAGACGGCCGAATGCGGGGCGAAGCGGCCGCAAACAGCAATTGCCGGCGGCACACTGGGGGATCGAAGAATCACGCGGTTGACCGAGCAATGGCCAAGATGCCCGCCATGATCGCCTCGGGCAACGTCGACCAAGCCTCGCCGGCAGCCACCCAACCTGGGGCCGTTGCGCCGATCCAAGCGCCGACTGTCGCCCAAACGCCGCCCGCACCGATAGCCTGACGGGCTGACCATCATGCGACAAAGCTTGCTGTTGACCGTGCGGCCGACTATAAGAGCATGGACTGGACAACAACCAATTGATTGGACTTGGGGTAGGTTTATGTACCGCGCGTTACTCGCCGTCATTCTGATCGCGCTGGCCTCAAAAACCGGGAGAGCCCAGATTTTCAACTGGCAGACCGGCGCGTTGATTCCGGGAACCGAAATGGTTGTACTAGGGCCGGGCGCGCAGCTCACCCAATGGAATACCGATCAGAAGAACCTCCGTTTCGGAGACTTCTCCGACGAGCTCGATCTTACCGGAGCCAATTTCACGGGCTCCTGGCTGGAGAATGCGCGGTTCTGGTATGCGGACCTGACGGATGCGACGTTCAACCAGGCGTCCTTGGCCGGCGCCGCGTTCAACCTCGCCATCGTGAAGGGCGCGAATTTCAAGGACGTTACGTCGCGTGGCTTCACACGATCCCAATTGGCGACCACGGATAGCTTCAATGTGGGGGACATGCAGGGAATCGACTTGTCGGACAACGACCTCAGCGGCTGGATTTTTCAGTCGCTGGATCTTACCGACGCCGCCTTCCGCAATTCGAATTTGAACGGCGCCACGTTCCACTACGCGAAACTGCAAAATGTTGACTTCACCGGGGCGACTTTGAAGGGCGCGAAGATGTGGGGGGTGACCACGCGAGGTTTCACGGAAGCGCAACTCGCGACCGTGGGTAGCGATCTTCAAGGCATCGAACTGGCGTTCAATGATCTCAGCGGCTGGAATTTCCAAGGCCGGGACCTCACCAATGCGCTGCTCAGCCTTTCAGATTTGGCTGACGCTGATTTCTCCGGCGCCAATCTCACCAACGTTTCGTTGCATGGCGCTGCGCTCGGCAATGCGAACTTCGTTGGCGCCACCGTGAAAGGCGTATCTTTGGAAGATACGACCTCGCGAGGTTTTACCCGGGAGCAGTTCGAGTCCACCGCCGATTTTCAGGCCAAAGACCTGCAGGGCATTCGATTGTGGAATAACAATCTGACAGACTGGGATTTTGGCGGTCACAATCTTTCCCACGCCGCGCTGGGGCAAGCGACGTTGACGAACGCCAGCTTTGTGTCCGCCAATCTCACGAACGCTAAGCTCAATTTTTCGAACCTGACCAACGCCGACTTCTCGGGGGCGACCATCACGGGCGCTAACCTGCGCGGTGTCACGCCGTTGGGGTTCACCCGTGCCCAACTCGAATCCACCGCCAGTTTCGGCGCCAAGAACTTGCCCGGCGTCGGACTTTCGCACAACGATCTCACGGGCTGGAGCTTCCAAGGTCAAAATCTCACCAATGCCGACCTGGCATTTACGACGTTGACCGGCGTCAATCTCACGGGCGCTACGGTCGCCGGGGCGTCGTTTGAGAGTACTACGTCGCGAGGTTTCACGCTGGCGCAATTGCAGTCCACGGCCAGCTACCAGGCCAAGGAACTGCGCGGCATCAGTCTGCTCAAGAACGATCTCACCGGCTGGGACTTGCGCGGCCAGAACTTGTCCAACGCGTTCCTGGGCTCGGCCACTCTAACACAGACCAATCTCACCGGCGCCGACCTCCGCGGCGTCCACGGCCTGGATCTCACGGGAGCGATCGACCGCAACGCCATTCTGCCGGACGGCGCCATCGACGGTCTTGGCCTGGCCCCGGGCGAGCGGTTCTTGGTTCGCGATGAAGACGGCGTAGCGAGTCTGTCTGGCTGGCTGACGCCGCGCGCGCCGATTTCCGTGACCATCGAAGATCACCTCACCATGGCGGTCGGCAGCACGTTGCAGTTTGTTTTCGAAGCGGACCCCTGGGACTCGATCATCGCCTTCGAGCCCGGCATCGCGGTCCGCCTCGGCGGGACGCTTGATCTGACGTTCGCCGACGGCGTCGCCGTGCCTGCGCAAAACGGCCGGACGATTCGCGTCTTCGATTGGGCAGGAGTCACCCCGACCGGCGTCTTCGCCATTTCCAGCCCATACTCGTGGGACGTGAGTAAGCTTTACACCACGGGCGAATTGACCCTGGCCTTGCCAGGTACGCTGAGCAACGGCGGGGGCTTCGACATCGCGGACCTCAACAACGTGCGCAACAACTTCGGCGGCACGGGGCTGGGCGACTTCGATCTGGACGGCGATGTGGACATCACCGACTTAAACATCGTGCGCAACAACTTTGGCGGCATCGCGACGAACTCGGTGCCGAAACCGCATTCAGCGGCATTGTTGGTTTTCGGTGCGTTTGGGTTTTCGGTCTATCGTGGACGGCGTCGACGTCGCTAGAAATCGCCGCAACTGCGCCGTGGTAGCCGCCATACATACGCTATCGAATGCGCGTCGGCGTGGCCCGTTAGCTCTGATTCATTCGTTGGACGCCTTTGAATTTAAATCGCGTTCAATTCGGCTCAATGAACCCGCGGTGATTTGATGTCGCTCGGCGACGCAGCGAACGATGACCGACTGTCGCGCATCCGTCGCCGCTCGCTCGGCCTGTTACTCGCTGGGCTCGCCATGTGGCTCATGTCGCTCGCAATTCCGCTGATCTTCGGCGCGAGTCGCGGCTGGTCGGAGGAGGAGGCGCAGGAATACGCCCGAGCTGGTTCCCGGCTGCACGACTTGATCGAAGGCACGCACGATCACTCGCACGAAGAGCTACGTTTCGAAAACGAAGAAGCGAAGCGGGCCTATCACGAATTGCTGGCGACTCGAGATCATCGGCATGTGCATGTCGATCTCGAGGAGTTGAAGGCGGCGCACGCCGAGTTCGAGATTCACCGTGCCCGGCTCGAACGCGCGCGGTCGTGGAACTCCGGTCAGATCACGGTGCTGTTTTGGAGCGGAATTATCCTAGGCGGAGTCGGCGCGGTGGGCTTTTTTGCGGCCGGACGTGCGAGCGACGATTGACGTCGTTTGCTATTACGCCAGCATTTCCGCCAGCGCCCGGAGCGCTACGGCGATGGGCGGTTTGGCGCCGCGATACGTCTCCCACCAGGCGGAGGTGTTCGTGGCGACTGTTTCCAAGTTGTCCTGACAGCCGCACCAAGACTGCAACGCTTGTCGCATCGTCGCGGGATCGAACCTGGTGAGTTCCACTTGCTCGGCCGCGGCCAACACCGCAGGTAACATCGCCAACCGACAGACTTGTGCAGGTGTCCAGTTCGTGGCGGGCAAGTCGCTCAGCAGTTCCTGATGAACTGGCAAGTCAAGATTCAACTGGGCAACGAGCCACGCGAGCCGCGCCAACTCCGGCAGTTCGGGAATCGGATCGGCGAGCACGGCCTCGATGCGGACCGAGTTGTACGACAACTGCGGCTCGCCCGCGCCGCCGAGAACCGGCTGCACAAGGATCACGTCGGCTGCTTCGACCAATAGGTCTGCCTCCGTCAGATTGCCGAGCAACCGCATCAATCCTGGACCGCGCGCATCCCATTGTTGTTGCAGCGGCTGGGCGCGCAGCGCCAACTCGTCGGTCAACTCGGGAAAGCGCTGCGACCAGGGCAATTCCACTTCGCGCAACACGGCGGCGAGCCACTTCTTGAGTCCCTCGGCGCGGTCGCGGCCGACGGTCTTGGTGAGCAGCACGCCCGCCAGTTCGTCGTTGCGCGGGATGCCGGCGGCGAGCGGCGGCAGGTGTTCCCAGAAGCGATCTGGCACGGATTGGTCCGCCAACCATTGCGTCAACCGCAAGACGGGCGGGGCGAGTAGTTCGGTCAGCGAAGCGTCGGCGAGCGCGGCGCCGGCGGCGATTGCCACGGCGGCGTGCGCCCAACTAGCGCGGGAGCTGGCAATCCAGCGAAGTTGCATGGGTGGAGCTCGATCGTCGAAGGTGGTTTTCCCCGTCCGGCAGGTCGACTGGCGGCGGAAAGTGGATATGATGTTACGTTCGGACGACGTCGGCGCGGAGGGAGATGTGCGCGCCGAGGGTCGTTGGCTGGCTGTTTTTTTTGGTGAGCACGCAGACCGCGATACTCGATGCGGCTGCTTTTCTGGTCGCAAGTTTCGCACGCTGGAGAAGTCACGTCGATGCTCGAAACGACCGTCAAGGCTTGGACCTCGGCCGATGCCGCGGAACTGTACGAGGTCGAACGCTGGGGGAAAGGCTATTTTTCGGTCGACGAGTCCGGAAACCTGCTGGTTCACCCCGACAAAGATCCCCGCCGCTCCATTGACTTGAAGCGGCTGGTCGACGAGCTCCAACAGCGTGGCATCGACCTGCCGATCCTGGTCCGGTTTTCGGAAATCCTCAAGCACCGCCTGGGGGAAATTCACGGCGCCTTCGCCAACGCCATCCAGGAATACCAGTACAAGGGCAACTACTGCTGCGTCTACCCGGTGAAGGTGAACCAGCAGGCCGAGGTCGTCGAGGAAGTGCTGCTGCACAACAAGCAGTTTAAGTTCGGTCTCGAAGCGGGGTCGAAGCCGGAGTTGCTGGCCGTCGTGGCCTTGGCCAGCAATGATACGCCGATCATTTGCAATGGCTTCAAGGACGACGAATTCATCGAGATGTGCATGCTCGCCCAAAAGATCGGGCGAACGATCATCCCGGTGGTGGAAAAATACACTGAGCCGGATTTGATCCTGAAGTACGCGGCCAAGGTCGGCGTGCGCCCCACGTTCGGGATGCGCGTCAAGCTGGCCACGCGCGGCGGCGGACGGTGGCAATCTTCCGGCGGTTACCGCTCGAAGTTCGGTTTGACAGTTTCCGAGATTCTTCGGGCGCTCGGTGAATTGAAAGAACAGGGCATGGAAGACTGCTTCCAACTCCTGCACTTCCACATGGGCAGCCAGATCCCGAACATTCGCCACATCAAGGCGGCGCTGATCGAAGCGGCGCGGATCTATGTCGAATTGGCCGGCCGCGGCGCGGGCTTGAAATACCTCGACGTCGGCGGCGGGCTCGGGATCGACTACGACGGCAGCCAAACGAATTTCGACAGCAGCGTGAACTACACGCTGCAGGAATACGCGAACGACGTGATCTACCACGTCCAGAGCGTGTGCGACGACGCCAAGGTGCCGCACCCGACGATCATTTCCGAGAGCGGCCGCGCGGTCGTGGCCTACCACAGCGTGCTGGTGTTCAACGTGCTGGGCGTGTCCGGTCTCGGCGAAAACGACATCCCGCGCGAAGCCTCGCCGGACGCCGAGCAACCGGTGATCGATCTGTTCGACGCGTATCGCAATGTCACGGTGCGCAACCTGACGGAGAGTTACCACGACGCGCAACAGGCGCTCGACATGGCGATGAACCTGTTCAGCGCCGGCTACTTACCGCTCGATCAGCGCTGCCTGGTGGAAAACTTGTTCTGGGCCACGTGCCGGAAGATTCAGCGGCTCTGCCAGCAGTTGGACTACGTGCCGGAAGATTTGCAGGGGATCGACGCGCTGCTGAGCGAGACGTATTTCTGCAACTTCTCGCTGTTCCAGTCGATGCCGGACAGTTGGGCCATCAAACAGCTCTTCCCCGTGCTGCCGATTCATCGCCTGAACGAGCGGCCGAATCATCACGCCGTGCTGGGGGACATCACCTGCGATTCCGACGGCAAGATCGATCAGTTCATCGATCGTCGCGACGTGAAACGCACCTTGCCGTTGCACGCCTTCAATGGCGAGCCGTACTATCTAGGCGCGTTTTTGATCGGGGCCTATCAGGAAATCCTTGGCGACCTGCACAACCTGTACGGCGACACCAACGCCGTGGTGGTGAGCCTCGACGATCGTAACGAGGTCGTGCTCGAAACGGTCGTCAAGGGCGACACCGTCAAGCAGGTGTTGAACTACGTCAATTACGAGTCCGACGCGCTGATCCGCCGTTTCCGCAATGACGTCGAATTGGCCGTCCGCGACGGCAAGCTGGACTACCAGCAGGCCGGCCAACTGACGAAGTTCTACGAAGAAGGCCTCCGCGGCTACACGTACCTCGAAGACGCGCGCGAGACGGCTTGGAAGTCGTAAACGCCGAACCGATCGCACGCCATCTCCCACACCAGCCCGTAACGCCAGCGAGGGAGAGTTGACGTAGGCGATGAACTCATCGAATACGCCAAGCAGGCCGTCGTCCAATTCCGATCGAGCACCATTCTGGCCGACCAGACCGTCGGCCCGACGTACGAGTCCAACGATCGCCAACGTCCTCTCCCCCTCGCTAAGTACACCCGCATAAAGTTTGATGCGGGGTGCCACTGGCGGCTTGTCCGCCAGTGCTGGAGTTGGGCTTGCTATCGAGATCAAAACTGCACTGGCGGACAAGCCGCCAGTGGCACCCGTCGCATTATTTCTTCTGCGTGTGCACTTAGCGCTTCGGGTTGGTGTAGTAGTACGAGCTCGGTAACAAGCAGCCTGGCGTGCCTTCGCGCAGCGGGCGAAGTTGTTCTTGGACTTCGGGGCGATCGAGGCTGTATTGTTCCGGGGACAATTCCGCGGCGCGCTCGAACGATTCGAGCGCTGCTAATGATCGGCCGCCCAGCGCATAGTGGCGGCCCAGTTGAAAACGAAAGTGCGCTTCCGCCGCGGGAGCTGCCTTGATCGCGTCGAAATACGTTTGCTCCGCCGCGACGTATTGATGTTGATCTCGCAGCGTTTCCGCCAGGCTGTCGAAGGCCTGCACGCGGAGCGCAGCCGAGTTTGGCGCGGGACCGCTTTTCAGCAAAGTGATCGCCTCACGAAATCGCTGCGCCGCGTCGTCGTGGCGGCCCATATCGTCTAGGACGCTGCCGAGCAACACTGCCGCTGAAGCGTTGTTCGCGGCGAGCGGCGCGAGGATGGTCATCGCGGCGTCTGGCTCGCCGAGCGACGCCATCAGCGCCGCCCTTTGCACGACTTGGTCCGGTGCAGCATCGGCGGGAAACGGCTCTTTCAGCGCGCGACGATAGGCGGCGATTTGTTCGGTCAATAGATCGCGGAGCCGATCGATCGACATTCCGCCGACGGACTGATTGCTGCCGGCGGCCTCGAGTTGGGCGGACAGCATCGGCAGCCCGGCAAGTCGGCCTTCTTGCAGTCGCTGCTCCAACTGCGTGGTTTGTTGGCGAAAATGGTAGTCCGCAAACACCGCGGGAACTGCGGTAGCGACTAGCGCTCCACTGGCTAGGAATGTCCACGCGGAATTCGGCGCGGTATCGGCTTCGCCGGCGAATAAACAGCGCGCCGCGACGCACCAGGGGAGCATGAGAGCAAGGGCCGATATTTCCCTTCCGAGCCAGGCGAGCACAAAACTGGGCGGCAGGTCGTGGTTGAATGCGCCCCAGGTGGAATCGCCCGCCGTATAAACCGCGGCGGCAAGTGCGACACCGGCGGCGACGCTGATTCTTCCAGCGACGAGGTTCGTTCGTCGGCCCGCGACGAATAATTCTGCGATGCCCCAAGCGATCGGCCAGACGGCGAGCAAATGAACAATGACCAGCGCACGAAACCCGAACGGCCCGACGGGCAACCCGGTCAAATCGCCGTCGACATGTCCAAAGCAAAGCGCTCCGGCGGCAATGCACATTCCCACGGTCGTGGCGGCCAGATGTCGTTGCGTGGCGTCCTTCATGCGTCGCCTCCTGGCGAACTGTTCGCGCCCAAGGCCGCGGCGGTGGCTGGTTTGCGGAGCTTCCAGATCATGCCGTCGAGCGCGTAGTGCATGAACGCCGCCCAGAGATTCAGGCCGGCCCAGAGTTCGCGCCAGGACGTGTTGGCGACATGCGAGAGCAATCCCAGCAGCGTCACATAGAGCGCGAGCACCAGCAGCCAGCGGTTGGCCATTTGCCGGAAAAGTCCCTCGGAACCTTGCGAGCGCCGCCGCCAGGCATAGCTGGTGACGATCGCCAGATATTCGACGGCATGGAACAACGCGGCGGCGACGGTCAGGCGCGTGACGAGGTCGCCATGGCGCCCGCTGATTGCCCAGAGCAGGCTGCCGTACAGTCCGATAACGCTGGCGAGATAAATCACTTTGCCAGGCCGCGCCGTGGGCTGGTCGATGACCTCCGCGAGCAGAATCGCGCCGCCGAAGGCGAGCCAGATGCGATCGAACCACCACAGCCACTGTTGTCCGGTGGAATCGCTCTCCAGCCAGCCGGTCGCCCAGCCGAGCAATCGCAGCGTGACCAGAAACACAAACAGGCGGAGCGCGTGGATATCCAGCCAGCGCCGCCCGCCGCCGGCCTTGCGCCCATAGATGCGGGTGATGCCGGAATGCTGCGAGGCGAAGTGCCAGCCGTTCCAGACGGCGTCAATGAGCACTAGGCAGCGAAACGTGCCGAGCGAAAGATACACGCCGGCGACAGCAACGGCGATTACGAGGCCGAGGCCGATGAACAATCCGCTGCGATCGACGCGGCGATCCGGATCCGCGGTCACAAGCAGCAGCGTGATCCAACGATGCGGCGTGGTGATGAAGAACAACTGCCAGAAATCAATATGCGTCATTCCCTCGCCGGAACTGTACGCTGGCAGCCACGCCAACAACCATGCCACGTTGGCGAAGAACAGCAAATCAAACGCGGGCGAAACAATCCACGCGCTCTCAGCGGGCACGGCGGGGCTGGAGGGAGATTTCACCACGGAGGGCACGGAAAACACGGAGGGCGAAATTCTTGAACCGCTGAGACGCGGAGGAGGAATTTTACCGCGAAACACGCGAAATAGCGCGAAAAAGTTACTGAGTGCGGATGCACCCGGGATCAACTTCGAGTGTTCTACTTTTCGCGTTATTTCGCGTGTTTCGCGGTAAAAGTCTGGCCACTTAGCTTCTTCAGCGACTCCGCGTCTCGGCGGTTCAATTGGTTTACTTCTCCGCGAATTTCGGTTCACGACGGTAACCGAAGAGGCAGCGCTTTTCGATCATGTCGACGACTTCGGCGGGGACCATTTCCCGCCAACTTGCGTCGTGCTGCTGAATTTTGGTCAACACGGCGTCGGAAAAGATGTGCAGGTAGCGGTCGTCGACGTTTTCCAGTTGCTCGATGCAGCCCTTGTCGACCAGGTAACCGTAAAGCTTGCGCAGCTCGGGGGCGATGTCGATGTTCTGCACGTTGCGCAGTTCGCCGGACGCCGCGTCGCGATAGGGGTAGATGAACAGTTTCAGGTCGTTCTTGAACAAGCGGCCGAACGATTCCAGAATGCCGCCGTCGAGCGAGCCGTAGTATTTTTCGTCGAACAACTGCCGCAACGCGGCCCCGCCCATCGTGATGGCGATCTTTTGTTTGGTGTAACGCGACAGGTAAGCCGCGAGGCGGTAGTACTCGAAGTAATCCGAGACCAGCACCGTCGCGCCGGTCGCTCCCAGCACGTCCGCCCGGGCGAGAAAATCGCGATGGTCGATCTGCCCGCCATTGGACAGATTCTGCATCGTGATCTCCATCAACTCGACGACCTGCTCCTGGGGTACGCCGGCGTCCTTGCTAAACTCCTCGCGCGCGGCCCGCATCATGTCGACATTGACGTGCGTGACCGGGCGGAACCGGCCGCGCTCGACCAGAATGGCTTTCTTGTGCAGCACTTCGGACGGCTGCAACACCTCGCCTTTCGAGGAGAACATCGCCGCTCGGCTCAGGCCGAGCTGCACGAGCTTCAAGCTCATCAACCGATTGTCGACATGCCGGAACGCGATTCCGGAGAACTCGATCATGTCGATTTCGATCCGGTTGACCGTCAGGCTGTCGAGCAGCGACTCGACGAGTTGTTCCGGCTCGTGGTTCAAATAGAACGCACCATAAAGCAGGTTCACGCCGACGATGCCGAGCGCTTCTTGTTGCAGCGTGGCCTCGGCATCCAGCATCCGCACGTGGATGATGACCTGGCTGTCTTGATCGCGCGGATGGGCCTGGAACTTCACCCCCATCCAGCCATGGCAGTCGTTGGTGCCTTTGAAATTGCGGGCGGCCACGGTGTCGGCGAACGTGAAGAACGCCGTCATGTCGCCGCGGCTTTCGTTCAGCCGGGCGAGGTTCAGCTCGTGCTCGTAGTCGAGCATGCTCTCCAGCCGCGGGCGGCAAACGTAGCGGTCGCAAGGGCCGTAGATGGCGTCGCTCACGGCCATGTCGTAGGCCGACATGCTCTTGGCGATCGTGCCTGAGGCCCCGCCGACGCGGAAAAACCAGCGGACGACTTCCTGCCCGGCGCCGATCTCGGCGAAGGTGCCGTAGCGGCGGTTATCGAGATTGATTTTCAGCGCTTTGCGATGCGTGTCCAGCTTCTCGCCATTCATGGTCCGGTCCTTCGAATCGCCACGAGTTCGCCCCGAAATCGGGGGCTGAGAATTATACGTCGTTGTTGGACGCGCGCTTGTTAGGGATTGTAGCAAAAACCCCGGCTTTGTCGTTCCGGCGGCGGATTGGCGGGTTCACCACAGAGACACGGAGGCTCGGAGCGGCGGGAGGATTTAACCGCGAAACACGCGAAACACACGAAAAGGAAGAGGGAGGGAGAGCGTGCGCTTCAAGTCTCCCACAGTCTCTTTTCGCGTCATTTCGCGTCTTTCGCGGTTCCTCCTCACTGATTCTCTTGCTTTCTCCGTGTTCTCCGTGACTCCGTGGTGAATCCGACTTATACCCACTCGCCGATGGCGATCAGGCGCTGGATCTCCGGCAGGATTTGACGCATTGCCCGGGCACGGTGGCTGAGGAACGCCTTGACGGTCAGTCCGAGTTCGCCGAAGGTGCGGTGGTATTCGACGATTTCGAACAGCGGGTCGTAGCCGAAGCCCTGGCCGCCGCGCAACTCCGGGATGATCCGTCCCCGGCAATCGGCGTGGCTCTCCGTTCGCAACTTGCCCGTGGGATCGGCGAGCGCGACGTGGCAGACGAACCGCGCCGTGCGCCGCTCCACGGGAATTCCTTGCAGCGCTTGGAGCAGCTTCGTGTTGTTGCGGGCGTCGGTGGCACCGGGATCGGAATACCGTGCCGAGAAGACGCCCGGCGCACCTTTCAAGGCGTCGACCGAGAGCCCGCTGTCGTCGGCCAGCACCCAGCGCCCCAGGTGAATCGCCTGCCGCGCGGCTTTCAGCCGGGCGTTTTCGGCGAACGTGGCGCCATCTTCGACAACCTCGATGGCTTCGGGAAAGTCGGCCAGCGTCTTCACCTCCAGCCCCAACGGCGCGACCAGCCCGGCCAGCTCAATGCCTTTCTTGCGATTCCCCGTCCCCAGCACCAGCAAAGCCATAAGCGTGATCGCGCCGTGAAGATCAAGTTGACTGAGACTGAAAACTGAACACTGAAAACTTCAGACTAACGCATCACTTCCCAATACAAAACCGGCTGAACACGCGGTCCAGCAGATCATTCGTATACACCGCGCCGGCGACTTCGCCAAGCGACTGTAGGGCGGCGCGGATTTCGGCGGCGACTAGTTCATCACCAAGCGAGGCGACGACCAACCGCCTGGCGCGATCGAGCGCCGCGACCGCGTCGTCCAGCGTACCGCGGCACCTGGCCGCCGTGGCGCGTGGGCCGCCGTCGTGGCGATCGAGCCGCTGTACCGCAGCGCGGATGGCGGCGCGTAAGGCGTCGAGTCCTACGCCGGTGACGACGCTGGTGGACAGGTCATTTGAAGGTGATTTCTGCGCTAAATCCGCTTTGGTCCGGACGATGAGTCGCGTTTGATCTACATTCAATGCGCTTCCTGAGAGCATGCCTTGCTCATCAGAGGCGTCGCGACAATGCAGTTCGATATCGGCTCGTCGCTGCGCTTGCCCTCGCTGGGTTTGAGCGCTGGTGACCACCTCGTCTCCGTCACTGGCTTCGACGCCAGCCGTGTCGCAGAGCTCGCAACGGATGCCGTCGAGATCGATCGTGGCCAACAAATAATCGCGCGTCGTGCCGGGAATATCAGCGACGATGGCCTGCCCGCTACCAACCAAGGCGTTGAACAGGCTGCTCTTGCCGGCGTTCGGCGGGCCGACTAGCACGACGCGCGGCAGTTCGGAGCTGGCGTCGCGCTCGCGGAGTTGGGCGGCGAGTTCATCGACCGATTTCCGCACGGTGGTCAGGCGATCGACAAGCGCCTCGGGCGTGATGAAGGCGATATCCTCGTCGACGAAATCGAGCCCCGCTTCCAGATCCGCCAGCAGGTCGAGCAACTCGCTGCGCAGCGCCCAGAGCGGCTCGGCAATGCCGCCGGCAAGTTGTTCCAACGCCGACGCCAGTTCGGCGTCGCTCCGCGCGTCGATCACGCCGAGCACCGCTTCGGCCTGCGTGAGATCGATGCGACCGGCCAGGAAGGCACGCAACGTAAACTCGCCGGGCCTCGCCAAGCGCGCACCGGCCGCGCGGACCGTATCGAGCAGGCTTTCCAACAGCGGCGGCGAGCCGATTGTCTGCAACTCGGCGGACGGCTGGCCGGTGTAGCTGCGTGGCGTCGGCCAGTAGTACAGCCGGCAAGGCAGATCGATTTCGGGCTCGCACAATCGGACGAGTCCCACGACGGCGCGAGCACGCCCAATTCGCGCCGGATCAAAGTCGCGAGCGACAAAGCAGCGGCTCAGCACGTCAGCGACACCGACGCCGGAGATCCGCACAGTCCCCCGCGCCCCGCCGCCCGCGGCACTGGCGACAGCCGCAATGCATTCATCTGTGGAGTGCATCTCGTAGGTCAGGCACCGTGATTGAAGGCAAGTAACCCAGCATCGCAACCAAACACGGTAGCATCCGAAGCCGATGCCGGCCAATTGCCTGACAGGGGACGACGTCGAACCGTCAGGCAATTTGCCAGCGCGGATTTGGGATGTTGGTCGAAGTCAACTCGGTGCGACGTGCCTTGGATTCGGCCAGGGCGCCTGGCTCACTGGACTACTTTTTACCGTCCCCGCGCTTGCCGCGCTCTCGGCGGCGGCGCATTTCCTTCACGTCATTTGTCTCTTCCTTGCCGTTCTGGAAGAGCGCCTTGAATCTGTCGACTGCCGAAGCCTTGCGATTATCGCCGCCCGAGGCGTCTGACGCCGGCGCGGCGCCATTGGCGACTGGCAGCGTCTTGGGCAACAGCTTGCGTTCGGCGATGCCCCACAGGCTCGAAGCGATGAAGTAAATGCACAACCCCGAGGCCACGTGATAAAACATGAAGGCCATGAAAATCATCATGTACTTCATCATCGATTGCTGCAGCTCTTGCTGCGGATCGGTCGCGGGCGGCATGAACAGCTTCTGTTGCCAGAGGAATAGGCCCACGGTAATTAGCGGCAGCACGTTCAAGTGCGAGCCAAGGTAGTGCTCGATGAAGCCCGGCATCATGGCTGACCAGTTCCAGAGCATGTCCGGGGCGGCCAGGTTGCTGCACCAGTCGACGCCCGGGAAAAGTGGCGCTTGGCGGAGTTCCACGTCGACCATCAGCGAGCGATACAGCCCGATGAAGATCGGTAGCTGCAAGAACAGCGGCAGGCAGCCTGCCAGCGGATTGTAGTTGTGTTTGCGGAACAGTTCCTGTTGGGCCTTCATCCGCTGTTCGGGGTTGGTCTTGTGTTTTTCGGCGATCTTCTTCATTTCCGGCTGCAGCATTTGCATCTTCTGCGCGCCGAGAGCCTGTTTCCGACTGATCGGGAACATACACGATCGCACCAGCACGGTGAGCATGATGATCGCGATGCCGTAGTTGCCGGTCACGTAGTAGAAGAAGTGCAGAATCCGTGACATCGGCCGCGCGACCCAGCCGAACAGGCCGTACTCGACGAGCGCGTCCAGCCCGTACGTCGCCAACACGTCGGGCACTTTCGGCCCGGCGAACAAGTGAAAATCGTGACGCAGCGTCTTGCCAGGTTCGACGGTGAGCTCTTTGCTGGTCAAGCGAAACGACGTGTCGACGACTTTGCGATAGCTCGTGTCTTCCGGCACCGGGCCGACGCGCATCGCTTCGATCGACGCGAACCAAGGGTCCTCCTCTAACTCGGGATTCGGTTTTCGATCGGGCTTGAGCACCGCGGAGAAATACTGCGCGTCGACGCCCGTGTAGATGATCGGCCCGTATTTGGAGGAATCAAGCACCGGCTTTTCGTTCTTGGCGATCGCCGGTGCGCCAACGGCGTTGAACTTCGAGACGCCGTTCTGCATGTGGCTGGTGACGACATCGCGGATCCCGGCCGCCGTGAACCATTCCGAGCTGATCTTGCTGCCGTACCACCAGCCTTCGGTGGGCAACCCAGTGGGGCCGTCGAGGCGGTACACGAATTTGTGACTTGCCTCGGTGGGATTCTCAACCGCGATCGAGAACTTGAGTTCGTATCCGCGCGCGTCGCCGACCTTTTCCTTTTCGGTCAAGGGGACCAATTCGTAGCGCTTCTGAATCACGAGGCCGGAATCGAGCGCCATGCGAAAGACCGCCAGCGAGGCGGTGGATTCCGAGAGTTCCCAGTTCGCCGCGTGCAGGTCGACGCCGCCCGCCGGTTTGCCGTCAATGGTGTCCAAATCGACCAGCATCGAGAGCGGATCTTGCTTTTCGCCGCGCTTTTCCGGACGTACCACGGCCAGCGGCGGCTTGATCGGCGTTACGGTGGCCTTCACCGCGGCCTCGCCGCCACGCGAATAGGTAAGCTCGATGACCTTGCCTGGCTCGTGAGTTTCGAGCGCGGCTTGCAATTCGCCCGGCGTCTTGACCACCTTGCCGGCGATCTGCGTGATCACGTCGCCAGCTTGCAATCCGCCCTGCGCGGCGGGCGTGCCGGGACCGACGACGTGGATCGCCACGCCCGTTCCGCCAGCATCGGCTGGCGCGAGGCTACCGATGTAGCCGCCTTTCAGTTCCACGGCATCGTATTGCGGCAGATCACCGTAGCGGGGTTGATTCAATTCAATGCGTTCCACGGCGGCGCCGTGGGAATTAATCGCGACCAGCATCTGATAAGGACTGGCGGGATCGAGCGAGCCGAGCGACGCGTAACGATCGGGCCAATCGGCATTCACGACCACGGCCGGGGCAGGTTGTTCGCCCGCGGCAGCCTCGGCGGCAACCGCCGGTTCGTCGCCGTTTTCCTTTTCCTCGCCATCCGCCGGCTGATCTTTCGCCGCGACTTCGGCGGCTTCTTGCGCTGGCGGTTTCTCTGCCTGCGGTTTGGGACCGACCCCGAGCGCCCCCAGCAAGAGCTGGTAGCCCATCAACAGGCCGAAAGCAACGACGAGGAACGTGACGAATCGCTTGTCCATACCAACTATTCTCCCAACCGGCCGGCCATCTTGGAGGGCCGCCTCCGGATATGTGTCGCAGCGAGCGAATCGTCGCAGGCTCGAAAAAGAATCGTGCAGGATACCCGGCCAGGAGCGCCGCTTACCAGCCCGTAGCGCCAGCGAGGGAGAGTTGACGACGTCTTGAGCTTCCGGCTCAAACTCTCACCGACGTCCACTCTCCCTCGCTGGCGCTACGGGCTAGTGTCGCAATGCCTCGACTTCGCGTTCAGCGGCCGTCGAGCAAGCGGTCCCCCAGGAAATTGTCCAGTTCGGGGGTGTCGTAGATCTTCTGCCGGGTCTTTTCGACCGGATATTCCACGCGGCGGTAGCGCACCAAATCGTTGTCGATGATCACGTAGCAGGCCCGAGGATCGCCGTCCCGCGGCTGTCCGACGGAGCCGACGTTCATCATCGCTTTTTCGTCGGACAGACTGTACTGGTAGCCGATCTCTTCGGGGCTGAAAAAGTTCAGGTTCTGCGTAAACACGCCCGGCACGTGGGTGTGCCCTTGGAAACAGTGGTGTTCCACCAACGAGAAGAGCTTCTCCATCTTCTTCTGGTTGTAGATGTCCTCAGGGAACACGTATTCGTTCAGCGGATTCCGCGGTGACCCGTGGACGAAGAGAAAACCGTTTTCGCGGCGCGACCGGGGCAATTCCCCGAGGAAATCCCAGCGCTTGGCATTGTCTTCGGGCTTTCCGGCGGAGCTTTCCAATTGCTTGCGGGTCCAGAAGATAGCCTTCTCGGCTCCGGAGTTGAACCCTTCGGGATCGAACAGGGCGCCCTGATCGTGGTTGCCCAGAATGGTCACCCGACACTTGGCGATGACCTTGTCGATGCATTCGCGCGGGTTCGGCCCGTAGCCGATAATATCCCCCAGGCAGTAGATCTCTTCGACCTGCTGCTGACGAATGTCCTCGAGCACTGCTTCCAGTGCTTCAAGGTTCCCGTGGATATCGCTAATTAGCGCCCGCTTCACGCCGGAGGGCCCTCCCCATCAGAGTCCCTTCCACTCCCCGAGTGTTGCCACATGACCGGCATGGTGAAAGAGCATACCAACGTCCGGTTTGGCGTGCACCGCGAGACACCCGAGCCTCGTTTCGCACGCCCCCATTCGCTGTCCTAAACGCAACCGGTAATGTAAGTTAGTGTGCAATGAGGGTCAAGGCAACCGCCGTTCGGGTGGTCTGGCGAAGCGGGCGAACCTCCATCGGCGTAACCGGCGCGGCCGTTACGAGCTGTCCGGCCAGTGGCGAAATTCGGCAGCGGGGAGACCGGTTTGCGGATCGTAGCATTGGAAACGAGCGGCGTCACAGCGTCGGTGGCCCTGGCCGAGGGGCCGCAACTCATCGCCGCAGCGGCCTTGCCCGGCCAGCGCCGGAGCACTCAATCTCTGGCTCCGACGATGCGTTCGTTACTGGAACAAGCCGGCTGGCGACCGGCCGACGTGGAGTTGCTCGCCGTCTCGATCGGACCTGGCTCCTTCACGGGGCTGCGGCTGGGGGTCGCGACCGCCAAGCTGTTTGCCTACGCCACCGGCGCGAAAGTGCGCGGCGTGGATACGCTCCGCGTCATTGCGGCGCAAGTGGAGAGTAAGAGCGAGAACATCCAAGTTGTGCTCGATGCCGGGCGCGGCGAATTGCTGATCGGACACTTTTGTTTTGCAACTGACGGCGAAACGCTATCGACGGCGCCAACGCAACTTGTTGAGTCCGCAACCTGGCTCCTCAAAACGTCGTTCGATGCAACTCTCACCGGCACTGGATTGCGACTCATTCGCGATCGCCTGCCGACCGGCGCAACGATTACCAGCGAAGCATGCTGGGAACCGCGCGCAGCCACCGTTGCGCAACTTGCTTGGCGCGATGTGCAGCAGGGACTTGTCGACGATATCTGGACGCTCGCGCCGGTGTACTATCGCCGCAGCGCGGCGGAAGAAGTCTGGGAGCGGAAGCAAGGCAACGCTGGCTAAGCTCGCCGCGCGACGAGCTTACCTTCCCAAGCACATCGCTTCGACAAGGCCGTGCAATCGCGAGCCGCCGCCCAATAAGATGATATGGTTCACCTGCCGGCGGCGCTGCTGCGTGCCGTAGTACGTGATTGTGCGGTGAATTTCTTCCAGCAAGCTCTGAAACGCCGGCTGCAGCGCCTGATCCAGAAGATGCGCCGCGGGGACGGCGAACGGCTGCCGCTTTTGGCGCTCCGCTTCCGCGTGCGTGAGTTTCAGCTCTTTCACCAACGCTTTGGTGAACGTGTTACCGCCGTTGCCGCCCGTGCGAGTCCACACGCTTTGAGTGTGGCCGATGATCGTGTTGATGGCGTCGGCCCCGATGTCGAGGGCCATCATTACTTCCTCTTCGTCGGCCGCATCATTTCGTGACGTGGACCAGTGCCCCTCGTAGGCCAGCAGGTTGTAGATGGCGAGTGAATCCGCTTGCAGCACGTCGGGGCGAACCTCGATGCTTTCCAGCAATGCCAGTCGATCCCGCAAGACAGTTTGGCGCACGGCGAACAGCGCGGCCTCGCGATCATAACGATTCGCGGCGTTGTCCGAGCCGAACACATGGTAATCCCAGGCGACTTGATCGATTGGCACCGGAATCTGCCGCGGCGTTTCGTACTTCATTAACTCCGGAATCTTCTTCGCATCCACCGGCGGCAACTTGAACGAGCGCGAGAGGAGCGATTGCCCGGGAAAACTGACGCAGACCTTTCCGTCGGCGATATCATACTTCGCGCGTAGTCGCTGCCAGGTCTTCCCGACAACTTCGGCAACGTTGACGCCCGCCTGATTCAACGGAACCTCATGAACGAGTTGCTCCGCGGCGTCGGCGCTGACGTCTCCTTTCTCGTTTACGCGCAACCGTAGCGCTTTGAGTGATTGCGTCCCCAGATCAATGCCCCAGACGACGTGCGCGTCCCGCTTGCGAACCGCGCGGGAAAGGCGCTGCCAAAGCTTTTCGCCGGATTCGAGCTTGAGCTTGGGGCTCAGCGCCGCTTTGCCGAGGCCTTCGAGCGCCAGCCCCGCCGCGACGCAGAATTGCTCGTAGCGAGTTCCCAGCACCGCCTTCACGTCGCCCGCAGCGGTGATGCGTTTCCAAGCGGCGACAAGCTCCACCTTGCAACCCACGGCGGGCCTCTCCGGTTGCGAACGTAGCGGAACCGCAAAGCCTGCGGCGATTTGCGAGGTGCGGCGCTGCTTCAATTGCTCGACGAGCTTGGCCGCTGCGGCATCGGCGGGCTGAAGTTTTGTCAGCTTGTCGCCCAGCCGGCAAAGCGTTTCCGTGAGTACTAGCGCCGAACGCAATTGTCGTGACAGCCAAGACGCTTCGCGGGCAAAATCAAGCGCCTTGGCGACGTCGGGCGTGCGCATCTCGGCGGGAATCTGCTCCAACAACTCGACCGCTTCGTCAGGGCGCGATTCCGCGAGCTTGCGTTTCCCGAGCGCGAGATGGCGATCCCGCCGTTCGCCTTGATTTTCGTGCTCCAACACGCGCAATTTGCCGACCATCGCCCGGGCTTGCTCATGTTGCGGTTTCAGCACCAGCAGGCGTTCGACTTTGGGCAATAGCCCGAAATGCTCTTTAGCGGCGAGCGCCGCGCGAATGGCGCGGACCAGTTGTTCCGCCTCGTCGCGAAAGGCCGCGGCGCGGGTGAGCAATTGCCGAACGTCTTCGGTGCGGATGCCTTCGGGAACTTGCTCCAGGAGCGCCGCCGCGCGATCGAAATCGGCGTGCTCCATTGCTGCTCGCGCGCCCGTCAGCAGCTCGTCGCGGCGTCGCTCGGCCTCGTTCAAGATCGCGTCGCACTGCTTTGACTCTTGCTCGGCGCGCCGCCGCAGCCCGTAGAGCAACGGATCCGAATCGGTCGCTAGGCGACGCAATTGTTGCTGTGCCTGCGCGAACTGGGCGGCGTTTCGCAAGGCGACGCCTTCGTTGAGCATCGCCTGTGCGGCTTGAATGCGCTCGTGAAACGTCTCGCCGACTGCGAAGCCGCAGCCGCCACAGAACTTTTCCGCGAGCCCCCCCGTTTCGCCGCATTCCGGACACGGCCCTTGCAGCGGCGCGCCACATTCCCTGCAAAACCTGCGCTCGGCGTCGTTCCGCGCATGGCAGTTGTGACATTCGGCGAAGGTGAGTTCGCTCGGCATGCTGATCGGCGACGCCGGGGCGTCGAAGCGGCGGTCTTGGACAGGTCGGTTAGACATAAGCGACAAGTTGTTGCGTGAATGCGTGCGCTATTGCCGGAAATCAGGCGTTTCAATCCAGAGGACGTCGACTACGAGCGGTTCCTTAGCGCTGCGGTCGCGTGGCGGGGCTTCCGTGGGGCGTGTGATCATCACGTCGACGCTCCTCAAACGACCCGCGTCAGGCAATCGCTCGACGCTCTCCAGCCAATTGCCTTGCTTGATCAAACGCGATTCCGACTTCTTCAACTGCCGCCGATAGAAGCCCTGCACCGACGCGACCCGCTCTTCTTGCTCCATGCGCACGTAGTGCACGACCAATTCCGGGCCCGCTACGGAGCTGAGCTGCGCAGGCCACTGCCGGGGCCATGCCAGGTGATACTCGCTGATCACTTGCGCCGCGGTCGGCAATCGCAGCGGCAATCCACCGCGACTCGTCGCCGTCTCACTGTCGTCGGTCGTCGTCGCTTGAGCGCCGCAATCGCTGCTGGTGAAGTTGGGCGTGGCCGTGGCGCCGGAAAGCGCGCCTTGTGACGCCGAACGCAACCGTTCGTTGATCGCCTTGACCAGGCTCTCCGTCGCGACCATCCATTCTTCCTTGGCTTTCTTTTCGGACTGGAATCGCTGCACTTCAGGATTGTCCGACTCGACCAGTTTGGGCTTCTCGGCCTTGTCTCCCAACGACGAACGATGGACCAGCGCGTCTTCGCGCGGCATGGACTTCACGGCCAGCAACAAGCCAGGGTCGAGGAACTTGGTCACGTCCGCGTGATCTTTCTCCCAGGCCTTGGCCCCTGTCGACCAGCGGCGCTTCAGCAACAGCGCTGTTTCGCGCCGCACATCGTGGAGTGGCAGCGCCGTCGCTAAGGCTATCAGCTCGCGTTCCGCCGCGAGGTTGTCCACTTCGCGCACGCGCTGCGCGACAACCCTGGCAAAGTCCGGCGCCCAGAGTTCCGTGCTGATCTGTACGGTGCGTTCCGTTATCGGCTGACCATCGGAGGACGTGTCGTTGCGGGAGGCCCGACCCAAGGTTTCCAACAGCGCATCCTTGCCGTAGGGAGTGAATTGCTTCTCCAGTTTGCGTCGTGTTTCCAAGTCGCAGTTCCGCCCCGCGTACAACACGCTCTGCGCCGGCAAGTTGACGAAATCGGCCGTCATCAACCAACTCACTAGTCGTTCGCGCAACGGCCCTGTCTTGCCGCTTGCGACGAGTTCCACGGCGACCGCGCGGCGGAAACGGGCGCTCGATTGATTCTTGACTTGCTTCAGGCACTCCTCTTGTAGGCCATTGGCGTCCAGATCGCCGATCAAGCTCGGCCGCACCTGCTCGGCCTTGGCGAGCACTGTGAGGAGCATGTCTTCATGCTTCGGATGCCGATTCGTCGCTAATGCCTTGAGCGTTGCCTCGACCAGGCGCTTGTCGGTCAGGTCGGTGGCCAGTGTTCCCAGCAGCGCCCTGCGCAATCCCTTGCGCGCCGCGGCGCTGTTATTCGCCCCGAGGGCGGCCACGCAAGCCTCGGCGAGTTGCGGATTCGCACGCCGCTGCGCCGTGCTGCCGCCGAGGGGAAAGCCGTCTTCGTCGACGGCCGCGCTCGTTTGCGACGATGGTTCCACGTGGGAGGACGCGCCGTCCGCCGGCGCGATCTTGTCCGGGGCTTCGAGCAGCTCGACGATCAATTCCCCCGCCGCTTCATCGTTGACGCGCAGCGCAGCCCAATCGTTCACCGTGCGCACCAATCGCGGATCGTTCATCCGTTTGGCTTCGCGAAAGTCGTCGGCGGTCCATAGGCGCCCATCCTCCGGACGCAACCTCTGCGCAACTTCCTCATCATCCGGCGCCGTCTTGCGCGGTTCCGCCGTGCGCGGCTTGGCCCCGCCCTGCGTTTCCTTGGCGGCGAGTCCGCGTCCAACGCCAGCGACGACTTTCGTGTTCTTGACTTCTTCGACCGGCGTCGTCACAACGTTCGCCGTCACCTCGGCCGCGACTACTTCGTCCTCGGCTACCGACTTTCTCGGCGGCGGCAGCGGATCGGCTGAGCTACATGCGTTGGCGAGCGCCAATGACGCAATGAACGCGAACGCGTACAGCGATCGGCAAACGGCGCTCGGCGGATGCTTGGGCACAGGAGACATAGAACAGCTCTGCGAACGTCGAGACGTTTCGTGTTGCGATGACGCGCCGCCGCCTCGGAGCGAAACGCGTTCGCTCCGAGGTCGGCCTGCGCAATCGTTCACGCATCGTTCCGCGCAACGTGAGTTGCGCGAATTGCGGACTACTGATCCAGGTTGCCCTTGTTCGGGTTCTTCTGCAGGAAGACGCCCGAGAAGATCAATGCGCGTTCCAGTTCCACCTTGCTATCGGAGTAACCGATCGAGGCGACGTCTGCGCCCGCCGGGATGATGAAGCCCGGGTTCAGGTAGCCGTCCTTGTTGGTGTCCTGGAAGGTCTTCACGCTGCCGTCAGCGAACAGAATGTTGCAACTGCCGGCATGGACCGGACCGAAGTCGCGGTAGTCCTGCAGGTGATCGTACGGCTGCGCCGGCGTACCGGTCGGCGGCTGTTCCTTGGCGTAGACGCTCGTGGCAGGGTTGGCGCTATCGTAGGCTGTCACGTCGCCGGAGGTGCCCCACGCAACGAGCTTGTCGGTCGCGGCATTCGCCAGGCAGGGGCCGTCCGAAAACGACTCCACCAGACGGGAACCTTGCGGCATGAAGCCGGGAATGGCCGACTTCAGAAACGCTTCCTTGACGTCGCCTACGTTGGCGTCCGCCGCGAGCGGAATCACCGACGAGCTATGCGGGCAGGTGTCGACGACTTCCAGGCGCAAGGGGCCGAGCGTGGCGACCAAGCCCTTGATCTTCTTGCCATTCTCATAAACGAGGGTCTGTTCCGAGCCGGCAGCTACCGCCGTCAAGGAGGGGGCCGAACGGGACATGAACCAGGTGGTCATGTAGTTCGTGCCGTAGCCCTTGGTGAGGAAGTGATCGGCGATCGCCTTGCCTTTGTCGGCGTCGGCCGCAGCGGTGATGGTCGGCGTGGCGCCCAAGTTAATCGCGGTAGGATCGGCTGTTTCTCCCGCCTTGGCCGTAGGAACGCCGAGGTAGTCGTTCAACTTCTCCGAGCCCTTCGCCGGATTCGACGGGCAGAGCAATTCTTGCGGCTTGCCCACGCCCGCGTTGACCATGTCAGCGACCCAGCCGATGGTGTCGATCGAGCCGTCGCGTTGACCGTCATAGGCGCCGGTGCTGAGCCGCTTGTTCGGGTCTTTGTCCGCGAACGTCGCAAAGCTCATGTAGAACTGCTTCAAATTGCTCGCGCACTGCGTGCGGCGCGCGGCCTCGCGCGCGGCGCCGAGCGCCGGCAACAACAAGGCAATCAAAATGGCAATCACGGCGATGACCACCAACATCTCGACGAGCGTAAAACCGCCGCGCCTGTGCATCCTCATTCGCATGGAAAAACTCCTCGACCTTTCTTACGGCCACGATTGATGACGAGACCAAAACACTCTGCCGGCGCGACGTTGCGCCGGAACATGACGGAGGAACGGGAATGTCGAATTGCGAAATCCGAGTGTCGAATCAAGCTCGACTGACGAATGTCGAAAATGTTGTCATATAGAACGAACTACACACCGGAAATCAGTTGGTTCTCAGTTGCTGCGCTGCAACGTCCACTCGCTGAAGACCACGTCGCCGGGCAGCTCTTCGTTCGAGGTCTTAAAGCCGTTGCGGCCGTCGGCGGTGAAGCCGTTGTTCAGGAGTCCGTCGCCGTCTTCGTCGACGAACGTTCGCACGCTGCCGTCGGCGAACAGCACGTTGCAAGTGCGCTGCGTTCCGCCGCCGTGGACGGGGCCGAAGTCGCGGAAATCCTGCTTGCTTTCTCGCGACCACTTGGCCCACCAGCCCAGGGTGCCGCCGCGAGGCGTATTGCCGGCGAAATGCGGCGTTTTCATGTCGTTAATGGATACCGGGCCGTCGCTGAACGATTCGACGAACCGCTCGCCCGGCGAAAACGCGTCGAGCTTCACGGTCAGCGTCCCTTCGCCAACCGCGGTCGGTTGACCGCAAGCGAGCAGCGGAATCCGCGTGATGGCGCTTTCGCCTACGTCGGATTTAGCCTGATGCAACGGTCCCATGGTCGAGGAGCGCGCCGACGGGGACGCCGGACAGGTCGCCGTCGATTTCAAGTTGCCGCTGGCGTCGAGCGCCGGCTCTGTGCGCACTAGATACCAACTGGCCGTGTAGTTGGTGTTGTAGCCCTTCTCGAGAATCTCTTTGACGATGACCTTCAACCGTTCAGGGCTATTCGGCGGTAGTTCCAGCAACTTCCGGCAAGGGTTCTTAACCTCGGAGCCGTCGATCGAAGTGGTCGGCTTGCTGCCCGCGGGATCGATGCCGCATTTCGGAAAGGAACTCGCCGTGGCCGTCAGCAAGTCGTGATACGTCTCGGATAGCTTGTGCGGATTCGCCGGACAAAGCATCGCGCCCACGTCGCCGCCTTGGTTGACTAGGTCGGCGACCCAACCTTGCTCGGTGACCGCGCCATCCCAGCGCCAATCGAATGCGCCGCTACAGTATCGGTTCTTCCGCGCGGCGAAGGCGTGCATGCCGATGCCCAGTTCGCGCAGATTGTTCTTGCACGACGTGCTTCTTGCCGAGGTGCGCGCCATGTTCAGCGCCGGCAGCGCGAGCGCGATCAAGAGGCCGATGATCGTAATGACCACCAACAACTCAACTAAGGTGAATCCTCTCCGCCGCAACATTCGCGATCGCTCCGAGCGGAGCGCCCCCTGAATAAGTTGCGGGGCATTCTGGAGTACGAATGTTTGAGTTTGATGAACCGGGCGTGCGATGTTTCCGAGGTTTTCGTGAGCGCCCACTCATTGCGAATGGGGCAGCTAACAACTGGCATATAGACGCCGCAAGGCAATCGCGCGCACTTTATTCCGCGCGCACACACGTGCCATCCGCATGCTGTATCGCGGGTTGAGCCAATCGCAGCATGCGCGGTGACCCGCCAGCAACGCTATCGGCGAAATCTCGAAAGCGATGTCGACGCAAGAAACTTGATTGCGCCGTCGCGAGGATTTTGTTGCGGAAAGCCACGAGTCGTGAAGCGCATCGACCCACCCGCTATTCGTGGAAGCGAATTTCCCCCGCCCCTCAGTGAAGCCCGTCGCACCTGCAATAAATGTCGACTCGGCAATGGGACGGATGCGAGGAGCCAAATCCTGCTCCTCGTGCCCGAAAGGGCCCAGACGGCAATTCGCTGTGCATTGGTGAGCCGAGACTCGAATTGCGCAAACGCGAAAGGCCCCGACTAGCGGGGCCTGTGCATCGCAACGGCGGACTCAGTCCGCTATTTCTTCTTCTCGTTGTGCAGGGTGTGCTTGCGCACGCGCGGGCAGTACTTCATCAGCTTCAACTTTTCGCCGCCGGGCTTGCGCCAGAGGGTGTAATTATAGTCCCCGGTCTCGCTGCAGACGAGGTGGACGACTTCCGCTTTTTTCTTGCTCTTGGCCATGACGTAAACACCTGTCTGATATGCAATTCGGGAATTTCGCAACCGCGGGCTGGACGCCCTGCGGCCGCAACGGGTTCAAACTGGGCCGTACTCGACTCGAACGAGTGACCTCCACGGTGTGAGCATGGCGCTCTAACCAACTGAGCTAACGGCCCGCACGCCCGGCAGCTGGCTGCCGAGACCCAGTATTTAACACTTTAGTTCGGAGGCCCGCAACCGGGGTTGGTTCGGGGGCGAGTCCTACGACTGTGGTGCTAGGCTAGCCTTTGAGAGAAATCGCAATGGCGATGATGACGATGATAGCGGCCAAGTTTAGCAACCAGCCCCGCAGTTTCCGGAAGTCGACGGGCTGCCGTCCTCGACTACTCTCCGGCGACTTGTACGGGTTGTCGTCCATGCCTCCAATTTTACGCGATTGATGAAACTCGATCCAATTCCCGTGCTATTTATTCGGCCCTGCCAACCCCGGAACTTGGGGTAGTTCCTCCCGGGCAAGAGGGATAAAATTCGGCCCCTTGGATGCCGCGTGCCCTGCTGGGCCGCGCGATTGCTGGCCCATGGAATGGACGTCGATGCCTGCGGAACGGACGCCGCCGCTGGAGGAGCATGGTTGGTTAGGTCGCCTGTTGGGCGGCGTGACGCGGCTGGTGCTTCGCTTTCCACGAGCGATCCTGGGCATCGGCGTGGGGCTCGCGGTCGTTTCCGTGCTCTTCACGGCCTGGCGGTTGGAATACAAGGCCAGCCGCGTCGAGCTCCTCAGCCCCACGAGCGAATACAACCG
>JAWXBP010000413.1 GCA_034440135.1 Planctomycetia bacterium | reverse complement strand
GTTTCCCTGGGGCAGCCCGCCGCAAGTGCGCCAAGCGATCGACGGAAGAGTCGACGTCTGGGGCTTGCGCTTCGACAGTCTGCCGGGTGGCGGCGTCTTGGTTTCCGACGTGGCGGCCGAGTCATTGGCGGCGAACGCCGGATTTCAAGCAGGCGACGTGATCCAGACGATCAATACAATTCCCGCCACGCATCGCGAACAGGTTATTGAGCTACTGATCGGCGCCGGCAAAGCGGGCGCGCCGATCGACGTCACACTGGCGTCTGGTACGCATCGCAGCTGGACGCCAGGAAAGCTGATGCCACGCAGTGCGCCGATCCACCCCACGCAGATCTACGATTCGATCACGGGCCTGCTGACCGCGTGGTTCCTGTGGACCTACTTTCCGTTCCGCCGCCGCGACGGTGAAGTGGCGGCGCTGTTGATCACGGTCTACCCGATCACGCGCTTCCTCCTGGAATGGATCCGCGACGACGAGTCCGGGCAACTCGGCACGGAGTTCACTATCTCACAATGGATCAGCCTGGCGCTCTTCGCGGCCGCGGTCGTGAGCTGGTTCGCATTGCGGTGGAAGCCGCGCCAACTGGCATTTGACGCATAGCGCAAATCACAGTCTCCTTTCGCTCCACGAAAGGTTCCGGGCCTTTCGCGGAGCGAAAGGAGACTATGGTCGCGGCTCTACACAAAATCCAGCATCGCAAACCGCTCACCCAACACTGGTTCCGACGGTAGCTCGAGCCACTTATCCAGCAGCGTGGCGTAGACCGAGCGGAAGTCGGTGTGGTGTTTGAGGTCGCCGTCCGTGAGGTCTTCGAGGCTGGGATGTTTGCCTCGTAGCCCCGCGCGGCCCGGCGAGACGACGAACATCTGCGATGCCGCGCCGTGGTCGGTGCCGAGGCTGCCGTTTTCTTTCACGCGGCGGCCGAACTCGGAGAATGTGGCCAACAGGACGCGCTCCTGGAGACCATGCCCGGCGAGGTCTTGGTAGAACGCTCGGCAGGCGCTGGAGAGCTCCGTCAGCAACGCCGCATGGGCCGCGGCCTGATCGGCGTGGGTATCGAAGCCGCCGAGCGAGACGAAGAAAATGCGAGTTTCCGCTTCGCTGGCCACGATCTGCGCAATCAACTTCAATTGCTGCGCCAGCGCATTGCCGGGATATTCGACGGCCGGCTGGTAGCTGCCCATCACGGCCCGCAATTTCTCGGCGCTCTGGTAAGCGCTCCGGGCGGTGCTAGTGAGGAACTTGAGTTCCGCGGCATCGCCGACAGGTAACTCCGCCGATTGCAGCAGGCGCGCTCGCATCGCGGCGCGATCCGTCTCCGACCCTTCCGCGAGACGCAGTTCGTAGCTCGCCAGGTCGGTGATCAGCGGTACGTTGATCTTGGCGGCCACGAGCGCCAGCGGGAGCCGTTCCATGCCCAGCGCTAGGGCCGGCGCCTTGGCTTCGTGCTGCGCGGCCGTGGCGTCGAGCGCGCGGCCGAGCCAGCCGGTTTCGATCCGCACGGATTCCGGCCGCGCCGAATGCCAGATGTCCATCGAACGAAAATGCGAGCGATCGGGATTCGGATACCCGACTCCCTGCACGATCGAGAGCGCCCCTTCGTCGAACAATTCCTTGAAGCCCGTGAGCGAAGGGTGGAGCCCGTGGTAGTCGTCGAGCTTCAACACCGCTTCACGCGCGACCCCCAGGCCCGGCCGTGCGCGGTAGTACGCGTCGTCGCCGAACGGGATGACCGTGTTCAGGCCGTCGTTGCCCCCTTCAAGTTGCACCAACACCAGCACACGTCCCGCCGTGCTTGATACACCTGATTCCGCCGCGTGGGCGGCACGGCAAAGAAACCGTGGCGGCAAAGCGCCCATCGCCAACAGGCCGGACGCCGAAAGCCGCTGAACGAACGTGCGACGGGTCAGGGACATGATTCGAAGCTCCCAGGAATCAAGCAATCGACTGCACACTAGCCCGTAGCGCCAGCGAGGGGGAGAGGACGTTGGTGATCATCTAATCGAATACGCCGGGCAGACCGTATCTCTAAGATCGAAGGCGATTCTTTCGAACCGGAAGGTCGGCCTGGCGTTCATGTCAAACTATCACCAACGTCAACTCTCCCTCGCTTGCGCTACGGGCTAGTGTCGAATTTCAGGATGTCATTCACATCAGTTGGTAGCGCGGCGCGGCGAGGACCAGGTGAACCACGCCGCGCAGGCGCTGACTTAAAGTTCCGTGCGTTTCGCTCATCGCCTGTTCCAGCAGCGGCAGGCTCTCGCCGGCGTCGGCGGACCAGAGCAATTCGACATAGTGTTGCAGCATTTCATCGATGCGTCGCCAATGGCGCGACGCGGCGAGTTCGGCCGGATCGGCGATGGCGCCGTAGCGATCGCTGAACGCCAGGTCCGTCGCGAAGTTCGCGCGTTTGAGCATGCTCGCGGAATTGATCCACAGCCGGCCTCCTTCCCAGCCTTTCACGGTGGGAGGCTCGAACAGATTCTGCCCTAGCTCCGCCATGAGTTGCACCGCGGGGCGCAAGTTTGCGCGGGCTTCCAACGTGCGCAATGTACCGAGCACCAGGTCGGCGGGACTCTTGATGATGGAACGCTCCGCCGCGGCGCTGAAAAATAACTCCGAGGCGAAGAGCGTTCGCAGCGCCGGCGCAAGCTGATAGTCTTGCTCGCGCAACTTCGCAGCGAGGGCATCAATGGATTGGTCCGGCGGCAACGGCATGACGAATTGGCGCAACAACTTGGTCGCCAAAAAGCAGGCGCAGGACGGCTGCGCGAGGCAAAGATCGATGATTTCGCCGCCGTCGAAATTGCCGGACGCGCCGAAGACTTGCTTCGCGCCCTCGTCATGTTGCCGGGCGTTGAACCAGAACTTCTCCTGACGCACGTGCCCGCCAGTGAACGCGCGGGCGGCCTCCTGGATGTCGCGCTCCGTGTAGTTGCCGACGCCTAGGGCGAACAATTCCAGCAGCTCGCGGGCGAAGTTTTCGTTCGGCTGCCGGCGGCGGTTCGCATTACCGTCGAGCCAGACCAGCATCGCTACGTCGCGGGTCATCGCGCCGAGAAGTTCCCGAAAGCTGCCCACCGCGTGCGTGCGCAAAGTGTCGTTCTGCGCCGTCATCCGCGGGACGGAATCGACCTTCGTGTTCGAGGTGGCGAAGTGATTGTGCCAAAACAACGTCATCTTTTCGACGAGTGGATTCGCTGTCCGCACGATGCGGTGCGCCCACCAGGCTTTGAGATCCCCAATGTCGCCGGAATCCGCGGCCAACTGCGCCAGCGTGGCGTCGGCCGCAGTGAACTCCGAAGTTTCTGGCTGCGGACTTAGCAAGCGATCGAGCGTGGCGGGCAACCCTTCCTCGTGGGCGCGGGTGACTTCCGCGTCGGTCGCGCCGTGTTGCGCGCGCCAGAGCAAGTGCGCGGCGTGACGGCGCGTCCAGCCGGATGTCGCCACGTCGAACGGGGCGAGCGGATCGGCCGCGGCGCTCATTGCCAGCTCCCCGCGAATTGCAGTTGGAAGGTCTTGGCTTCCGCCACGGTGCTCAGTCTCAGCGACACGAGGCGGCGCAGCAACGTGATCAGCACGTCGAATTCCGCCTTGGCTTCCTCGGCGGTACGCCCCTCCTGGATCATGCGGCCTTGGAAGAATTCGCGATTTTCTTCCAACAAATCCGTGATCGGTCCAACCTGCAGCGAAGTGTCGATCGTGCGCGGCGCTTCGTGCGCGCCGATGGAAGTTGCCGGTTGTTGCAATGCGTCGACGAGTTGCCGGCAAAGTCCTCGTGAGGAACTGAGAATGTATTGATCGCCGACGCGCGCGGTCGCCGGCAGGAAGTTGAACGCGATGCCAAGTTTGTCGCCCGTCGGTTTGTCCAGATAGTCGGCGTAGGCGATTTGCACGCCTTGATACGCCTCGGAGGTCATCACCCAGGGCTGCCGGCCTTGTTGACCGGCCTCGATGTTGAGGATCGCCGCCAGGGTCTGTGTGAAAAATTGCAGGATCGCCGCCGCCTCGTCCGGTTTGGCGAGCTCGACGACGAGTGCGAAGCCCGGCAGCTTGACCGCCGGCTCTCCATCCAAATGCGCAAAATCCTGCGGCGCGGCGACGAACGTCAACCGACGTCCGACCAGCGGCAGCACGTCCTCGCCAAAGTCTTTCCCAGGGAGCAAGTTCGCCAGCCCGCTTTCGAACTTATCGAACTCTGGCATCAGTTGCTCTTGCAGCAGTTGCTCGCGAAGTCCGTACCACTTGGCGAAGTCGCGATAAATCGTCACGCCGCCTAACAGCTTGGGAACCTCCGGAAACGGCTTCACGCCCGCTTCGCCAGCCGGCGGAAAGAACGGGGCGTAGAGTTCGCCCAACTCGGCGCGATCGCCGGCGGTCGTGGCCGTGGCGAGCCAACCGTGGTCGCCCACGTCGACGGCCACGGACAGGTAAGGACTGCGACTCGCCAATTGCAAGCTTTCGCCCAGCACTAAAGAGCTAAGCGCGTTATCCAGCTTTTCCGGAACGAAGCGCCCTCCCGCGGCTTGGTTGATCATCGCCATGTTCGCGTAAACGCGCAGCAAACGAGTGTTGGAATCGCTTGGTGGCGCGTCCCATTTCGCCTGCGCGAGCATCGCTTGATACGGCTGGTCTTGTTTCAGCGACTCGCCTTCATTTTTCGCTAGCAACGAGAGCGATTGATCGAGCAGTTGTTCCTTGTCGGCGAAGACGAGCCAATCGCCCTTCCAAGCGAGGAAGCCATGGTTATCGAGGTTGATGCGTTCAACACCATCGAGGGCTTGCGACACATGCAACTTCTCCTCGGCCAACGCCAGCATGGGCGCGAGTTGTTCGCGGAGTTGTGGCAGGAAGCCCGCGTCCGCGGTGCGCACGAGCGCGACGACGTTCGGCTTTTCGCCCGGACCGCGCGGATAGAGGGCGACTGCGACGCGATGCCCGAGCAAACTCTTCGCGGCCTCCCAAGCGTCCATGCCGAGTTGCCGTTCTACCAACGTGCGACCCGCCGCGAATTGCCGCCACTGGGGCGTGCCCTGGGCCTGCTTCCATTGCGGGCTGTCCACGAGCGTCGACCAATACGCGGAACCGTGCAGACGCTCCGCGACGGCGCCGGCATCGCTCAATTCGCCGTAAACGACCGCTCCGGCAGGAAAAGCCGCGACGAGCTCGCTTTCGGCGGCAGCGAATCGGGCGCCGACAGCGACCAGCAGTCCGAGGACCAGTGCGAATGAGCGCACGTGAAACAGCTGGAACGACATACGTCGCGCCTCCCGCGAAAAAAAGACACCGGACCGCTACAGAGCCCCGTCCGCCGCTTGGCAGCCAGTCCTCCGTCGCGCGATTATACCAAGCCCCGGCGCAGGAGGTTTCAGAGCGCCAAAAAGGCGCCCGTCGTTACTAGCCCGACGCGCCAGCGAGGGGGAGCGGAGGTTGGGACCTGAGTAAACGCCGTGCTCAGTTCCACGGTTACTCACCCGCGCTGGCGCGTCGGGCTCGTGTATCGCTTCCTCGCGCGTTATTCCAAATCCGGGCGGCCGTCGGCGTTGGCGTCGATGGTTTTCAAATCGACGTACACGTACGGACGCTGGTAGGCCTCCTGGTCGCCGTGGGCGTATGAGACCCACATCCGCAGGGCCGTGGCGTCGTAGATCACGTTCTCCACGTTGCCCCCCTTGATGGGAATCTGGTTGGCGAGCGCGACTAACTTCTCGCCATTGAGTTTGCCATGCTCGGCCTTGAGCGTGGGAAACGCCCCGCGCCCTTCGTCGTTGTAGACGACGCACGACATCACTTCCGGGGCGATCTCATCCGTGGGATCGTTGTCCTTCCAGATCGACAGCCATTTGCCTTCACCCTCCGGCGAATGTGCCCGCACCTTCACGGCGCGGTGTTCGTTCTGCCCATCGCCGAAGACGAAGTGATAGCGCTTGGTCGGCTGCTGGTTTTGAAAAATGTCGAGCGTGCGACTGAGCGAGTCACCATCGTAGAGCAGCGTGCGGAAGAAGATGGCGAAGTGCGGAGCATGCACGTCGTACGGCGATTCCTTGGCGGAGGAATCGCCCATTTCGGAAAGGACGATGCCTTTGGCGTTCATGCCGGTGTGCGCGCCGATCACGCCCGCGAAGGACGGCACGATGTGCGGGATGCCACCGTCGGGAATGTACAGCACCATGGCCGGAAACTCATGCGCGCCGACTTCCAGGCTCCAATCGAGATTGCGCGTCTGATAGAGATGACCGTCTTCTGTCGCGGCGCCCCAAGCGGCGATGCTGCTGCACGAGTAAGGCATCAACAACGGTACCGCATGCACGGCCTGCAGTGTCGACAACGGCAGTTCGGCGCCGTCGGCCAGGCCGGCCAATTCTTGCTCGACGCGATCATCGGCATACGCCGCAGAGCGCGCCCAGACTTCAGTGAGTTGAGCTTCGGTGACGCCGAGTTCCTTAGTGATGCCGGCCAAGGCGGCGGGCACGAATTGGTGAATCTCCGCTTTCATCTGCCGGCCCAAGTGCCAGCCCATCGCGTAAGGCGTGCCGCGCACGACAACCAGCGGCAATCGCACGTCGCCGTCGCCGACCAGGATGCGATGCCCGCTGCCGCCGGTTACGTCCGGCTTCGCGAAGATTTCACGCGAGGCGGGGGCGGCGGAGCTCTCACCGCGAATGGCCGCAGGCTTGTCTTCCGCGCGGAGCGAGACAGGAATCAGCGCAACCGCCACGATGGAGGTGATGCGAAGCACACGGTACGGAGACATGTCAGTCCCTCCCAGCGAAGCGTCGTTGAGCCACGAGCTAACGATCATATCACGAATGGGACCACCGTTGGGAGGGTTTTTCGACTTGCCCCAGGGAACATGAAATCCACTCCCCCTCGCCGTTTCAGCGGGTTAGTATGGGCGTGCCGCCAGTTAGCCCCTCCCCGCCTCGCCTCCCTCCTTCGCGGATTTGCCACCATGCTCCAACGTCGACAATTTCTGGCCGCGAGCGCCGGTTGTTTGCTCGCCACGCAATTTGCCCGCGCCGCGCAAACCAGCCGCAAGAAGATCGCTTTCCTCGGCACCGAAGTGCGGACGCATTCGCATGCGCAGCATTTTCTGGATCGGCTGACGGCAGGATATGCCTGGGACGGCGGCTGGGTGGAACCGCGCGTGGAAGTGGCCGGCGTGTACATCGAACAGTTTCCCGAAGGCGACTTGGCGCGCGAGCGGATCGCGCGACACAAGCTCCGGCAGTTCAACTCCGTCGCTGAGGCCTTAACCCTGGGCGGCGACAAACTCGCGGTCGATGGCGTAGTGATCATCGGCGAACACGGCGATTATCCGAAGAACGAAAAGGGGCAGACGCTCTACCCGCGCTACCGCTGGTTCAAGGAGATCGTCAAAGTCTTCGAGGACAGCGGGCGTTCGGCGGCAGTGTTCAACGACAAGCATCTCTCCACCAATTGGGCGGAATGCGCGGAGATGGTCGAGGACTCGCGGCGTTTGGGATTCCCATTCCTGGCCGGATCGTCGCTGCCGGTCACGCGACGACTGCCGGCGATCGACATGCCGCACAACGCGGATTTGAAGGAAAGCGTCTGCGTGGCCTACGGCGGCGTCGATAGCTACGACTTCCACGCTTACGAAACGGCGCAATGCATGTCGGAACGCCGGCGCGGCGGGGAAGCCGGCATCAAGAGCGTCCACGCGTTGAAAGGCGACGCGTTGTGGACGGAGCTGGAACGCGAAGAACGTAATCGGACGCGCGATCTGATCGTGGCGGCGCTCTGTCGCAGCCATAATCTGCCCGTGGATGGGGGCTATCCCAGCGATCCCGTGAGTTACGAGTGGTTCAAGCGCGTGCAGCCAGAGACGACCGGTTTCTTCGTCGAGCATCGCGACGGTTTTCGCACCAGCATCTATCTCACGTCGGTGCAGGACTTCAACTACGCCGGCTACATCGCGGACAAGGACGCGACCGTCTCCTGCCAGATGTATTTGCCGATGCCGGGACACGGCTCGTCGACGGCCGATTTCTTCACGCCGTTGATTCAACACATCGAGGACATGGTGCTCACGGGCGAAGCGCCTTATCCCGTCGAGCGCACGCTGCTCACCTCAGGCATGGTGATCGGCGGTGTGGAGTCGTTGCATCGCGGGCAAACGCTCTTCGAGACCCCCGAGATGGGCGTGGCGTATCAAGTGCCGCGGGAGTCGCACTTCTGGCAAGCGTGAAGCGTGTACTACGGCTCTTCGTACACCACTTGCTCGACTTCCGCATACTTGGGCGCCCGCACGCGGCGCCGGAGCATGGGCTGACGGACGCCGTCACGGAACCAGTGACCGGCCATGATCCGGTAGAAGGCCAGGAGTACGAACGCGCCGGTCGTGGCGACCAGTAAACCGATGGGGCTGATCGGCGTGATGGGGCGATCCGCTCCGAAGAACAGCAGCGTGCCGCAGCCGATGATGGTGCCGAGAATGCCCATCATGATCGTCGCCACCGCGCCGCCGGGGTCGCGGCCCGGCATGATGGCTTTCGCCAACAGTCCGACCAACGTGCCGAACCCAATCCAAACCAGCACGTCATTGACCCAGCGTTGGGCCTCGGGCGGCAATTCAAAATCCATGGCAGGTCCCCCTTCCAGCAATCCATCGGCGAAACCACCGACGCGACTCAATCGCATTCAGGCGATCGCAAGCAAGCGTGGGGCAAGAAATAGTGTCGCAGCGCCATCGAATCGACCGCGCGCAACCTCTCGTTTGCCTTCGTGTTCCACGTGCCTCCGTGGTGCAACACCGCGCACACGTCCGGAAAACAAAATGTCCCTCACGGACTGACGGCCAAACGGCGCTTTCGAAAAAGCGCGCGATTGGACGTCAGCCGCAAGGGCGCCGTCCCCCCTCTGGCGCCGCCTCGGTCACGTGGTGCGCGCACAGCGAACGAGCCGCTGTCCGCGATCTGCCAGGTGAAGCGAAACGACGCCCGACTATGATCGTTGTTCGACCGGCGATGCAATTACGGGGTCGGGCCGTTTTGCACGCGCGCCCGGGCTTCGTCCAGCGCCGCGGCTTCGCGCGAGAGCTTGAACTCCGGTCCGGCCGGGTGATATTGGACGTCGTCTTGTAGGTAATACGGGCTGGGGAGCGTTTGACCGCCGGCGTTGAACTGGCAGCCGGTTAAGGTCGTGCCGGCCCCGATTGCCGCCAAAAGCATGAGTCCCGCGGAAACGCGTCCCTGACGCTGGCTGCTTCGCATCATCCGTTTCTCCATCCTTAGGCGCCGTCGGAGAGCTTCCGCCCTCCGTGGGACGCATCCGGCGCGTCCCCGCACAGACCCTACGGCCGGTCTATTCGTTAAGAATGTTATCGTCCGCCCAGCCGGTGCGACTTTGGTCGAACCCGCGCGACTTGCCGGTATGTTGGAAGTAAGCACGGGACGGGGAATTGGTAAGATAGACAGGTGGGACTTGGTTGGGTCGAATAGGTGAATTCGGAAAAGCGGCCCGCCGTGGCTTCCCGTCGCAGCCGCGGCGCGTAAAATCGATCGAATCAGAACGAGGAGTCGCAGCGATGCATCGGCGAAAACATTCGCGTTCGCGCGCCGTGCGGCGCGTTGGGATCAGCGTCTTCGGTTTGGCCCTCCTGGCTTGTTGCGCGCCGGAGATCGCCCGCGCCCAGCCCGCCCTGCCTCAGACGGCGGCCACTCGGGTGGTGCCGCCGCCGAGCTATTTCTTCGTCTTCGGCGACTACTTCGACGGCGAGTTCACCAAAGCTGGCAAGGACTTCAATGCCGAGGGGCGCGGCGCGATCAAAGACGCGCAAGGAAACTGGATCGATTCGATCTGTTTTCACACGATGGTCGGCGAATGCTACTACCAGATGGGGAAGCTTCCCCAGGCGCTCGATCACTACAACCAGGCGCTGGCATTGTATCTGGCCTTTCCCGATTGGATGATTCGCGTCCAGTTTCCGCCGACGATTCGACGGGCGAACGTCGGGCAGATTTTCAATTGCCCCTGGGGCGTCTCGAACCGCAACGCCGTGGTCGGCAACTATCCAAACACGATGTCAATCGGCCAAGGTCGCATCAATAACAACCAGCAGGTGCAACAAGGCGGCGCAGTCCAACTTCCGATGCTGTACCCTGTGAATGTGCAGGAGATTGTGCGCTGCACGACGCTGGCCATGCGGCGCAAGCGCGAGTTGCTGGGTCCGGCGTCTCCGCACGACCGGCAAACGAACGCCGTCTACGCGGCGCTCTCGCGGCGGCCAGGTCCCGGCAATCACTGGGGCGACGTTTGGGTCAGCGTGGAATTGGGGATCGCGGCTTCGGCGGCCGGCAAAGATCCTGCCGCGCGCACGGAGTTGGAGCAATCGGTCGTGGCGGCCGGTGAGTTCGATCACCCGCTGTCCTGCATCGCTCTGCTGGAGCTGGGGCGCTTGGACCTGAAGGAGGGAAATCTCCAGTCGGCGGCCGATCGATTCCTGGAAGCCAGCATCTCCGCGGGGCAGTTCGGCGATATCGGCATTATCGAGGAATCGCTCCGCCTGGGACTGACCGTACACCTGCTGATGAACAGGCCCGGCGTCTATTCGCCGTTGGAACCCGCGGCCGCCTGGGCGCGACGCGAAGGTTATCTGCATTTGCAAGCGAACCTGCTGACCATGATCGCTGAGAACTACACGTCGATCGGCGAAGCCAACAAGGCGATGGAAGTCGTAGCTTCGGCGCGCGGCGCGGTCTCGCGGCGCGCGATGGGCAGCGGCCGCACCGGCGCGCGGCTCAGCTACGCCACGGCGCAAGCACTTTACGCGCAGCGGCAACCCGACAAAGCGGCCGCCATGCTCGACGCGGCGATGAACTACCAGTCGGAAGGCTCGATCTGGCTGTTCCAGCTCTATCGCGCCGACGCCCAGTACATCAGCGGCGAGATTCAAGCCCGCGTAGCGAAGGATCTGTACGCCGAGTTGCTGCGTGATCCGCAGGCCGCAGATTGGGCGACCGATCCGATGGAGGCCATGGCCCTCCTCGTCCATCCGCACGCCGACACGTACGAAAACTGGTTCGCCGCCGCCTTGGAGCACCGCGACCCGGAGCGGGCGTTCGAAATCGCCGATCTGGTGCGCCGGCATCGCTTTCTTTCCACGCTCGAATTCGGCGGCCGGCTCACCGGACTGCGCTGGTTGCTGGACGGTCCGACGGAATTACTCGACCCGCAGGCCACGCTCGAACGACAGGAACTGCTGGCCAGCTTCCCCGCGTATCAGGAGTTGGCGCAACGCGCCGACGCCTTGCGCGCACAACTTCGCCAGTTGCCGGCGAAATCCGCCGACGCCGATCAGCAACGCAACCAGGCCAAGTTGCTCACCGAATGGGCGAAGATCAGCTTGGAGCAGGAACAACTGCTGCGTGAAATCGCCGTCCGACGCAAGGCGGCCAGCCTGCTGTTTCCCCCGGTGCGTTCGATCGGCGAAGTACAAGGCAGCCTCGCGCCGGGCACTGCGTTGCTGTCATTCCTGAACACCGAGAAGCATGGTTCGCATGCGTTTCTGATCACGGCGGAAAAAGGCAAGTACGAACTCTGGGATATTCCCGACGGGGCGACGTTCCAAAAGAAGCTGACCGCCTATTTGCGCGCCCTGGGCAACTACGATTCCAACGTCGAAGTCGATCAAAAGATCCTGGCCAGCGAGGATTGGCGCGCGCCAGGATTCGAGCTTTGGAAACTGCTCACCGCGGGTTGCAAAACGGAATTGCCCGGCAACTTCACGGAGTTGGCGATCGTTCCCGACGGGGCGCTGTGGTACTTGCCCTTCGAATCGTTGCCGGCCAGCGAAGCGGAAGACGCGGAGCCGTTGCTGACGCAAATCAAG
>JAWXBP010000412.1 GCA_034440135.1 Planctomycetia bacterium | reverse complement strand
CTCCGTAAACAACCGCAAACTCCGCCGCCGCCCACTCCCCAAACCGCCCATCACGCACCCCGCGAAAAAAATCGTACTCAGATATTCCTAATTCCATTGCCCCAATTTCCCCCACCCCGCGGCCAACTTCAAACGCCACAACCACTTACCAATGCACCGCGCCGCCGCCCCAAAAAAGAACGCGCAACGCATTGAGGAATAAACGCCCCTAAATACTCCGCTAAAACACGAATTGAGCCCAACATTCGTGCCTGAAACCATGTCCGCACTGTGAGCCATGCTTCAACGTCGACGTTCATGAGATTGCTCCGGCCGTTGATTCGTATTGCCGCTGCGCCACGTACCCGCTGAGCATGCCGAGGGCCAGCGAGCCGTGGGCCATGGAGAGCCGCGCGTAGCCGAGTGCGCGGTCGTATTCCTTGGCGTCGGGAGCGATCACCCCGCGCTGCACCAGTTCGTTCACGACCGCCTCGTCCGGCTTCCGCACGAGCATCGCGACCGAGGCGCAGATCAGGCAGCCGACCATCAGCCCGCGGGCGAATGCCCGGCGCGGCGACGGCCCGCCTGCCGCACGACTGGCGAACACAATCACCGCCGCGACCCAAATCATCAAGATCGAGACGCCGCCGATCACCTCGGGATCCAACAGTCCCGCGAACGTCACGGCGAGGTACGTGGTGACGACAAGCAAGTTCAGAATGGAGAATCGCGGTTTCATGTTGGCATCTCCAGTGGGGTGATCGCTCGTGATTCTCCCGGGCCGACGGCGCGGCGGCAAGTCGGAATGCGTCGGTTCTGGGCCGGCTATTCACTTGCTGCGCCGCCCCGGTCAGGTATCCTGGAGTCGCAGTCCCGGACTGTCCCCGCCTGAATGGTTCCCGCCTTGTTCGCCCGCCTGTGCTGGCCGAAGCTGCGCAGAGGGCCGCGATCCGCTCCTCGTTCCCAGGTGCGTCATGCAATATTTATCCTCAGATACGCACACACTAGCCCGACGCGCAAGCGAGGAGGAAAACTCGTCGCATCCGGCGTACACGTATCACGCGAGATCGGCGTCCTCTTCCCCTCGCTTGCGCGTCGGGCTCGTGTCGCTGTTGTTGCACGCGTGTTTGCTGAACTACGTTGTTCGTGACGCCGGTGCGGCCGAGCCGGCGGCGGTGGATTTTGTACCGCTGGATCGAGAGTACGCGGAGCAGATCACGCCGCTCCTGAAGCGCTACTGCACCGATTGCCATGCCACGGCCGATCCGGCTGGCGAGCTCGATCTTGAACGCTTCGTCGACCTGAAAAGTGTGCGGAGCGACCCCAACGTCTGGCAGCACGTCGCCGAGATGCTCGACAACGGCGAGATGCCTCCCAAAGACGCGGATCAACCGACCGGCGACGAGCGCAAGCAATTGCGCGATTGGGTCGGGCGCTATCTTCACGCCGAAGCGTACGCCAACGCCGGCGACCCGGGGCCGGTTTTGATTCGCCGCTTGAACAACGCGGAATACACCTACACGATTCAAGACCTGACCGGCGGGCCGCTCGAACCCGCGCACGAGTTTCCGGCCGACGGCGCGGCGGGCGAAGGATTTACAAACGCGGCTGCGGCGATGGTGATGTCGCCCGCGATGCTGACCAAGTATCTCGATGCCGCGAAGGAGATCTCGCAACATGCGGTCTTCACGCCGGACGGCCTGCACTTCTCCGCCTTCACGACGCGGCGCGATTGGATCAACGAACTGCTCGATCAAATCCGCGTGATCTATCGCCGACACAGCGATGCGGTCGGCGCATCGCAAGTCAATTTGCAGGGCATCATCTTCGACACCAACGACGGCGGCCGCTTGCCGTTGGAACAGTATCTCGCCGCGACGATCGACGAGCGCGACGCACTGCGCTCCGGCACGACGACGATCGATGCCGTCGCCAGCGCGCGAAAACTGAACGCTAAGTACTTGGGGCAAATCTGGACAGCCTTGAACGATACGTCGCCCGCGCCGGTGCTCGATGCGATTCGCCTGCATTGGCGAGAGGCGAAAGCGGACGAGGTGCCGCGGTTGGTCGCCGAGATTCAGGCCTGGCAGCAGGCGCTGTGGCGATTTACGAGCGTCGGTCACATCGGAAAGGTTGGTGGACCGAACACCTGGCAAGAGCCGGTGAGGCCCCTGGTCGCGCGGCAGGAATTTCAAACGCCCGTGCCCGTCGCGGCAGGCGCAACAGAAGTGCGCATGTATCTGGTGGCTGGCGACGCCGGCGACGGCAACGAGGGAGACGTCGTCCTCTGGGAACGCCCACGCTTCGTCGCACCGGGCCGTCCTGACCTGCCGCTCAGGGATGTGCGCCGGCTGAGCGGAGCGCTGGCGGCGCTGCGAACGGAAGTCATCGAGAGCGCCGCGCGATGCCTCGCGGCGGCGGCCGAAGCCAGCGCCTCGGATGCGCCGACCGACTTGGATGCCTTGTCGCAACGACACGGCGCGCGACCTGAGATTCTGGCCGCTTGGCTCGACTATTTGGGCTTGGGCAACGGTGGCGCTGCCAAGATCGATTCGCATCTCACCAATCAACTGCGCGGCGTCGGCGGACATGATTTCGTCAACGGCTGGGGGTTGCCGGAGACGCCCAGCGTGATCGCCAACGCCAGCGACCAACACGTCCGCGTACCTGGCAACCTGCGTGCCCGCGGCGTAGCGCTGCATCCTTCGCCGGTGCTGCAGATCGCCGCGGGCTGGCGCAGTCCGGTCGTCGCGCAACTGCACATCGAAGGCTTCGTCCAACACGCCCATCCGGAATGCGGCAATGGCGTGGCGTGGGCGCTCGAAGTACGCCGCGGCGGCTCGCGCCGCACACTCGCCTCCCGAGCGATGCATGGTGGCGCTGAGATAGCGATTGGCCCGTTCGAGCACATCTCCGTGCGCCCCGGCGACGTCGTCGCGCTCTTCGTCGGACCGCGAGACGGGAACCATTCGTGCGATTTAACGGAGGTTGACTTGACGCTGCGCGACGATGAACGCACATGGAGCCTCTCCCACGACGTTGCTTCCGACCTCTTAGCCGGCAATCCGCATGCGGACAGCTACGGGAACCCCGACATTTGGCATTTCTTCACAGAGCCGGTGACTGCGAGCGCGGCGCCATTGATCCCGGCCGATTCGATTCTCGCACGCTGGCAGTCGAGCGACGACGCCGCGACGAAGGCGCTGCTCGCCTCCGAATTGCAAACACTGTTGAACGAGCCTGCGGCTCCTCCGGCGGATCATCCTGACGCCGTATTGCGCCGCCAACTCACGGCGCTCGGCGGACCGCTGTTGGGAACGCTACGCGCGAAACTCGGCGAAGCCGCTCTCGCTGCGATCGAAACGTCCGCCGCCTCGGAATGGGGCATCGACCCAGTTCAATTCGGGCACGGCCCGACAGGAAACGCCATCGATGCGGAGAGCCTCTGCGTGAAAGCGCCATCGGTCCTTGAGCTTATCCTGCGCGCGGATTTGGTCGACGGCTATGCCCTGGTCGCCACCGGCGCACTGGCGCCGGGCAGCGACGAAGGCAGCGTGCAACTCGCCGTGACGGACCAGCGAATCGAAAACGCCACAGGTCTGCAGCCGGCCGCCGCTACGACCTCCGACGCCGGCGGCGCTTGGACGTCGGACAATGAGCGTATCGCGTTCGCTTCGCCGATCATCGTCCGCGATGGCAGCGCCGCCCGGGCGCGATTCGAGCAGGGCATGGATCAGTTTCGCGCGTTGTTTCCCGCCGCGCTTTGCTACACGAAGATCGTCCCGGTCGATGAGGTGGTGACGCTGACGCAGTTCTATCGGGAAGACGTCGCGCTACAGCGGTTGATGCTCAGCAACGCGGAAATCGCGGAGTTGAATCGCCTTTGGGACGCGCTGCATTTCGTCAGTCAGGACGCCTTCACGCAGGTCGACGCTTTAGAGCAGTTGATTCAGTTCGCCACGCAGGACGCCGATCCTTCGGTGTTCGAGCCGCTGCGGCAACCTTTCGCGGAACGCGCCGAGGCCTTCCGGCAGTCGCTCGTTGCCGCGGAGCCGACGCAGTTGGAATCATTGTTGCAGTTCGCCTCCCAGGCGTATCGCCGCCCCTTGGAAGACGGCGAATCAGAAGAATTGCGGGCATTGTACGGACGCTTGCGCGCGGAATCGTTGCCGCACGACGAGGCCCTTCGGCTGACGTTAGCGCGATTGCTCGTCTCGCCCGCGTTTTTGTATCGCTTGGAATCGAGCGCGGCGGCAGCGTCGGATGCGCCTTGGCGGCCGGTTTCCGATTGGGAATTGGCAACGCGGCTGAGTTATTTCCTCGGGTCGACGGCGCCGGACGCAACGTTGCGCGAACTGGCCACGGCGGGAAAGCTGCATGAACCGGAAGTGCTCGCCGAACAAACGCGACGCATGTTGCGCGATCCGAAAATTGAGCGAATGGCCGAGGAGTTCGGCTGTCAGTGGCTGCAGATTTACGAGTTCGACACGCTCGATGAAAAGAGCGAGCGGCATTTCCCGGAGTTCACTTCGCTACGGGCGGACATGTACGCCGAGGCGATTCATTTCATCACCGATGCCTGGCAACGCGACGTGTCACTCGTCGAGCTGTTCGATGCGGACTACACGTTCGTGAACGAACCGCTGGCGAAGTTCTACGGACTCGAGCCGGATGCGAGCAACACTTCTGGCTCCTGGCGACGCGTCGACGGCCTCCGCGACCATGGCCGCGGCGGCGTGCTAGGCTTCGCGGCGACGCTAGCGAAGAATTCCGGCGCGTCGCGGACCAGTCCTATTTTGCGCGGAAATTGGGTCAGCGAAGTCTTGCTCGGCGAGAAGCTGCCCAAGCCGCCCCTTGGCGTGCCAGTGCTGCCGGAAGACGAGTCGGCCACGGAAGGCCTCACGGTGCGGCAATTGGTCGAACGCCACGTCAGCGATCCCTCTTGTGCCAAGTGCCACCAGCGCATCGATCCGTTGGGTTTCGCGCTCGAAGGCTTCGACGCGATCGGGCGCCAGCGCGACAAAGACCTTGCCGATCGCCCGATCGATACGCGCACCACCCTTGCCAACGGTGAGGCGATGGAAGGCCTCTCGGGCCTGCGCGACTACCTCCTGCAACAACGCCGCGACGCGGTGCTGCGGCAGTTCTGCCGGAAACTGCTCGGCTACGCCCTCGGCCGCTCCATTCAACTCTCCGACCAACCGCTCATCGATGAAATGCTGAAGCAACTTGGCGAGCGCGAGTACCGCATCTCCGCGGCAATCGAGACGATCGTACTGAGCGAACAATTCCGCTCGACGCGCGTCGGCACGGCGGCTGATTGATTTTGAACCGCAGAGGCGCTGAGACGCGGAGGGCGAAGGAGAGGGAGGAGGAGAGAGCCAAGAGGGTATTGTCGCGCCTACATCCACGCATTGATCAGCTTACCTTTTCTTTCTTGCTCCCGATTCGAGCGCGCTAAGTCGCATGGCGATCTCCTGCTGGGTTAGCGCTGCGGCGCGGCGATCGAGCGTTTCAGTTCGGTGCGTCTGGGCGCGGCTTTGCTCCTTGAGTTCGCGCTCGCGCGCTTCCGCCCAAGCGGCGAATTCGGATTGTTGGCTCGCCAGCCGTGAGAATTCTTCGGCTACCGTGGATCGCAGCGCTTCGAGTTCCTTCGCGCGCAATGTCCAAAAAGCGTCCGGCGCCAGCGAGTCATCTTTAATCTGCGCCCGATTCAGTTCCGCACGCTGCATGTCGAGTTCCTCGGTGAGCGCGACCAACTCACGTTCTCGTGACGCTAGTCGCTCCGCTTCGGCTTGCTGGTCGGTCAAGAATGTCGCTTGCGACTGCGCCCAGGCGGTCGCTTCGGCCTCGCGTTCATCGAGTAATCGCCTGACGGCCAGCAATTCCATCCGCAGGGCGGCGCGAAGTTGCTCGACTTCCTCATGTTCCGTGGGCGAAGCGCCGTCGTCCGCGCTGTGGCGGCCGGCGGCTTCAATCGCCGCGCGGCGGCGTTCGAAAGTGGCCAACAAGGAGCGCGTCATTTGCTCCCATTCCGCGCGCTGCCGATCGTGCCGTTGCGCGATGCGGTGCGAGGCCAGGCGAAAGCGTTCCCGCGCGCGTTGCAGCTCACCGCCGGTTTGCTTCACGATGCGCTGTTCGCTCGTCAGGCGTTCTTCGACCAGCCGCACCTGGGATTCGCGGAGTTCCAGCTCGTCTTCTTGCCGCTGCAGGAAGAACTCGCTCTCCACCTGCGTGGTGCGGAAGTCGGCCTCGCGCTGGCGGAATGCCCTATCACGCGCGTCGAGCACAGCGGCGCGAGCGGCCAGTGCCGTTTCAATCGCCCCCGTGGCTCGCATTCGTTCGTCGAGCGCCAATCGCGCGATCGAGTGTTCCTGCTCCCATTGTGCCAGGCGCGCATGCAGCCCGGCTTCGCGATGATCTAGTTCCCGTTGTCGCGCTACGAGATGCGTGGCGAGTTGGCTGGCCTGATGCTGGACTTGGGCGGCAGCATCGAACGACAGGTCCACCAGTGGCAATTCCGGCGACGCGTCAGCGCTGTCAGTGGCCGCTACGGCTGGCTCGGCGCGAACCTCATGCGCCGCGTCCACGCGAAGCGCGGGCACGTCAACGACGCGCGGAGGTTCAACCGCCGCGCGGATCTCGCTGGAAGTTCGCGTCATGCCTCATCAACCTTCCCCCCAGGGAATGTCGTGGCGGCGCGGGGCACTCCGGGCTGAATCAATCGGAACACCCGTCGGCGCAAGGAACCGACGCCGCCGCGCGTTCTGTTTTCGGCATGCGCGACGATGAACTTGAAATTATCTCGCCAAATTAAAAAGCAGGCCCGCCGGGAAAACGGCGGGCCTCGAAATCTTTGATCGCGTCAACTGTACACGCCGCGACCCGCCCGGTCGCTCAGCCCTTGGCGGCGTCCAGCGCGGCCTGCAGCTTTGGCTTGCCTTGCAGGCCGACAAATTGTTCGATGACCTGGCCTCCCTTGAAGATCATCAGCGTGGGAATGCTGTTGACCCCATAGTTGCCGGCCAGCTTTTGGGCGTCGTCGACATTAATCTTGCCCACTTTAACGGCGCCCTGGTACTCGGCGGCCAGTTGCTCGACGACGGGGGCGATCTGGCGGCAAGGTCCGCACCAGGGGGCCCAGAAGTCGACCAGGACCGGTTCCTTGGACTTCAAGACCTCGGAATCGAAGTTGGCTTCGGTGATTTCCAATACATTGCCTGCCACAGGACATCCCCTTTCCGATGAATGCACGCCGTTTTCACCCCCAATCGTCGGGGTGAGTAGCTCGGTCGCGTTGTTGCTGGATTTTATCGGACCCGGCCGACCGTGGTCAACGCGGGGCGTGCTCCCCGTGATTCCGCTCTCGGCCCTCGATCTGTAGGATTTGGATGCATTCGACGACGACCTGTTACACGAGCGGAATGGCTGCCATGCGATGCTATTGGGTGGAACGAGACGCCTCGGGCGCGATTGCCAGCGGCATCGCCGAGCGGGACCCCAGTGAATTGCCGCCGGGGGACGTGACGATCGCCGTCGAATATTCGTCGCTCAATTACAAAGACGCACTCGCGGCGACCGGTCACCCCGGCGTCGTACGTAACTTCCCGCATATCCCCGGCATCGACGCGGCGGGAACCGTATTGGAATCGAGTTCCGATAAGTTCGCCGCTGGGCAGCAGGTTTTGGTGACCGGTTACCAACTCGGCTCCGAGCGCTGGGGCGGCTGGTCCGAGCAAATTCGTGTTCCGGCCGACTGGGTGATTCCGCTCCCCCAGGAACTGTCCACGAAGCAGGCAATGACCTACGGGACCGCCGGGTTCACCGCTGCGCAAGGCGTGGACCTGCTGCAACGCCACGATGTGACCCCGGACAAAGGCGAGGTCGTCGTCACCGGAGCCACCGGCGGCGTCGGTTGCCTGGCGATCGGGATGTTGGCGCGGCTGGGTTACCGCGTCGTCGCCGTGAGTGGCAAGCCGGAGGCGGAGCCGATTCTCAAAGAACTCGGCGCCGCCGAAATTCTTCCGCGCGCGGCCCTCATGGACGACGGCAAGAAACCATTGCTCGCGGCGCGTTGGGCAGGCGCGATCGACACGATCGGCGGCGCGCCGTTGGCAAATATCATTCGCGCCACGCAGCGGCGCGGCTGCGTCACCTGTTGCGGGATGCTGGCCGGCTCGGAGGTTCCGCTGAGCGTGTTCCCCTTCATCCTCCGTGGCGTGACGCTGGCCGGCATCGATTCCGCGGAATGCCCGACGGAGAATCGACCCGCCCTCTGGAAGCACATGGCCGACGACTGGCGACCGGCAATGTTGGATCAATTGGCGAACGTGGTCGAACTCGATGAAGTCGGCTACGCGGCGGAACTTAATCTGCGCGGCGAAGTCATTGGCCGCGTCGTCGTGCGAGTAAACTGAGATCGGCGACAAAGTCTCCTTCCGCTCCGCGAAAGGAGACGATGTAGTCATCGCTATCAGACCAGTTCGGTAATCAACTCGCCGCTTGCGGCCTGGATGATCTCGTTGGGCAGGCCCGGCACGAGCCGCAGTTGGGGCACGTCGAACAGCCGGTCCAGCACCGTGGCGACGAGATGTTCGATTTGATAGGGCCGGCTCAGTGGTTCGCCTGCGTCGCGCGTGGATTGGCCGACGACTTGCCCCATGTTCAGTCCGCCCCCCGCGAACAGGAGCGGCGCGAGGTTGCCCCAGTGATCTCGCCCTCCTTGATTGTTGATGCGCGGCGAGCGCCCCATTTCGCCCACGGCGACGAGCAGGATCTTCTCGCTCAATCCACGCGCGGCGACATCCTCCACGAAGGCGCTCAGCGCATGATCGAGCGGACGTCCGCAATACTCCATCCCTTCCGCGACGCCGGCGTTGTTGACGTCGGCGTGCATATCCCAGACGAAGTTCGTCGTCACGGTGACGAACCCGCAGCCGGATTCGCACAACCTGCGCGCCAGCAACAGCAGCTTGCCGAGCGTCTTGGCGTTGTCCGCATAGAGCGGGTGGTTATTCCACTTCCGGCTGATGGCGTCGGGTGACACCAACGGCGCCGTGTCATAACGCGCGACGACCGCGGGATCCTCGTGCGACAGATCGAAGGCCTCGGCCACGCCGCCCACGAGAATGTTGTAGGCCTGCTCGTGATAGCGATCGAGTGCGTTCGCGTCGCCGCCGTCGAGCCGGCGTTTGACGCGGTCGAGTTCGGCCAACAACGCGCGGCGATCGTCGAGCCGATCTCGCGGCAACGTAAGCTGCATATCTTGTTGCAAACTTCCACCCGCGCCAGGGATGAAAGGCGCATACCCGCGCCCCAGCGCGCCCGTGGCATCGAACTTGCCAAAACCTTCCTCGGCCGGACGTGTCGATGGATCGACCGCGCGAGGGAACAGCGCGATATTCGACGGGATGCCGCTCCCCGGATGATTGACGCCGACGACGCGCGAATAAAAGGAACCAAGATTCGCGCCGGCCGTGGCGCGCCCCACGACGGGTTTGATATCGTGGTTACCGTCGCCGGTGCGGAACGAGCGGACTACCGACACGCGATCCGCCAATCCGGCCAAACGCGGAAACGAGCCGCCGAAAGTAACGCCCGGTATCCTCGTGGCGACTTCGCCGGTGGCGCTGCAAATGCCGCTCGGCGCGGTCATTTTCGGATCGAACGTCTCGATCTGACTCGGCCCGCCCTGCAAGAAAAGCAGAATCACCGAGCGATCGTGCGCGACATCGCGCGCGGCGCCCGCCGCCACGGCCAGTTGGTTGGCCAAGGTCAGCCCTGGCAGCGAAAGCGCGCCGATGCGCAGGAATTCGCGTCGACCTAAGCGACCGCCGGGATTGCTGAATGTGAGCACAAAGGCGCCTCCCCAAGACGACCGGGGTGATCGAACCGTCCGTTCTAGCAGAGTCGCCTGGCAGAGGCAATAATTAGGATGAACGTCGCGAATCCGCGCCGGCGTCCGCGGCATCCAAATCGTGACGAAACCAATCAGGAGGAACGGCCGATGTCCGAATCAGAATCCAAGTCCGGCGCCATGGGTCGCAGCGATGAAGAGTGGCGAAAAGTGCTCACGCCGGAGCAGTACAGCATTACGCGCAATCACGGCACCGAACGCGCGTTCACCGGCGAATACTGGGATCACCACGAGGACGGCGTTTACAGCTGCGTGGCCTGCGGGACGCCGCTGTTCGATTCCGAAACGAAATTCGATTCCGGCAGCGGCTGGCCGAGCTACTTCAAACCGGTGAGCGACGCGAACGTCGCGACGAACACCGATCGCAGCCACGGGATGGTTCGCACCGAAGCACGCTGTGCTGCCTGCGACTCGCACCTCGGCCACGTCTTCGACGACGGCCCGCGCCCCACGGGACTGCGCTACTGCATCAACTCCGCAGCACTCAAGTTCGAGGGGAAAGAGACGAAGAAGTAACGACGCACGTGCCACGGATTCACCGCGCGAACCAGAGGATTTAACCGCGAAACACACGAAAGGTTGGCGGGAGAAACGCAGTGCCATGGTTCATTTCTCCGCCGCATCCCTTCGCGTCAATTCGCGTTTTTCGCGGTTAAATCCGCTGTCATTCTCCGTGGTGACCGAGCGCGGAAATCGCCTAGGCGATTCGCTACCTCAACTGCGGGTGCAATTCCGCGGTGCGGATTTCCGAGAGGATGCGGTGCGTCAGGGCCAAGTCGAGCAGTTCCGCCAGGCTTTCGACGCCGAGCTTGCGCATGATCGAGGCGCGGCGCATTTCGACGGCCCGTTGGCTAAGGAACAAGTGCGAGGCGATGATCTTGTTCGATTCCCCGGCCAGGATCAGCGCTAGCGTCTCACGCTCGCGGCTGTTGAGGCGGTTAATCCGGTCATTCAGGCTCGTGAATTCATCGTCGCGGCGGCGCCATTGCGCATCCAGTTCAATCGCTTTGCCGACGAGTTCCAGTAGCGATAGGCGATCGAACGGCTTTTCCAGGAACTCGATCGCGCCAGTCTTCATGGCGGCCACCGCGGTCGTGACGTCGGCATGCGCGGTGATGAAGATTACTGGTAGCCGCTGGCCGTCGCAGATCATCCGCTCATAGGTCTTGAGGCCGTCCTCTTCCGGCATGCGAATGTCCAGCAGCAGGCAGCCTGGCGTATCGCGATCATAGTCAGCGCGAAACTCGGCGCCGCTGGCGAAGGTGCGCACGGGAAACCCGAGCGCGGACAGCAGCGCCGTCAGCGACTCGCGCATTTGACGGTCGTCGTCAACGACAAAGACTGTCGGCTGTTTCGGTTCGCGGATGCTCATATTCATGGAAACAAGGTAGCGAAAAACAAAACTTGGCCCCCGCGCCCACCGACGAGGTAGCCCAAATCCGTCCCAAATGCTGCTCGACGATCGAGCGTGAAATCGATAGCCCAATCCCCAGACCGTTCGTTTTGGTCGTGTGGAACGGTTGGAACATCGCGTCGACGAGCTCGGCTGCCACGCCCGGTCCGTTGTCGACGACGTCGACCTGGGCGAAGCCGTCGGCCTCCGAGGTGCGGACCTCGATCCGCCGCTCCGCGACCGGCGAAGCATCGAGCGCGTCCATGGCGTTCTGTAGTAAGTTCACCAGCACTTGCTGGACTTGAATGCGATCGGCGGCCACGACCAGCGGAGCGGACGTCAACGTCGATTCGCACTCCACCTGACGCCGCAGCATCTCTGGGCGGCAGAACTCGATGACTTCGCGGACGAGTGCGTTCAGGTCGAGCGGATTCCGCGAGCCGCGTTGCGGTTGAACGAAGTTGCGCATGCCGCGAACGATTTGGCCTGCCCGTAGCGCGGCCTGCTGAATCTGCCTCGCGTGCTCTCGCAACCGGGTTTCGTCCACATTGGTTTGGTCGAGCAAGACGTCGCTGGCCTCGGCGAAGTTGGCGATCGCTGCTAACGGTTGATTCAGCTCATGCGCCAAGCCGGCCGTGAGGTGGCCCATGGTCGTGATTCGGGAGGCATGCGCGAGCTGCGCCGCCAAGTGTTGCTGGCTGGCCTCGGCCCGTTCGCGTTCGGCGATTTCGCGCCGTAACGCCATGTTCGCTTGGTCGAGCTCTTCGGTGCGGAGCGCCACCCGCGCCTCAAGTTGTTCCACCTGCGAGCCAATCGCTCGCGTCGCCGGCCGCACCACGAAACTGCCTAAGCCAAGCAACAAGAGGATCACGGCCGAGTCGATTGACAGGGCACAGAGGCGGAGGCGCGTGACCTGCCGCGCCGCGGCTTGTTCCAAGAGTTTGACGATGCCATCCATCGTCGGCAGGTAACGGCGCTCATGTTCCAGCACGATCGCGACGAGCCGGGCAGTGTCGCCAACGGCATCGGTCGCAGGCAATTCTGCCAGGCTTCGAGCGGCGTCGCGCATGGCCTGCCAATGCGGCTGCAAGGCGTGCCATTGTTCGTCGATCTCGGGAGTGTGAATCCGCGCGATGCCGATCGCCACGTCCCCTTCCAGCAACGCGCGATGCCCCGCCACCCATTGGTCCAAGGTCGAACGGAGCTCGACGCGACGTCGTTCACGCTCCTCAGGCGTGGGCGCCGCCTGGTACGCCAGGGACGCCTTCGTCAACTTCTGGCTCAGCATCCGCTGGCGGCCGGCTACGTTGATGACGGGGGCGAACTCGCCGAGATGTTGCAGCAATGGCTGCACGACGATTTGGTCCAGCCCAACCAAAGCCGCCACGGCCACTAACACCAACAGATAACGGACGCTCAGGCGGCGGACTAGGCGATCAGCGGTGTGGGGCAGTAACGATTCGGCCATGGTCTCAACGCGTACGATCTCAAGCTCCGCCGACTTCGGTATCGCGCAACGCGATGCTTCGTGCGCTAGTGTAGAAGAAAATTACGTTCCAAAGCACACCGATCCGGGTGGTTCGCCCCAATTTCGGGTGGTTTTCTACGTTGTACCTGTCTTGACCGTCATCCGTCGCGCGCCGCTTGCTTAACGCCTGTGCAAATTCTGCGCGATGGCCATGCAGAGTCTCGTAGACGAATGCTTGCCAAATGCGTGTTTTGCTTCGCCTTGCCGAAAAAGCGACCGACTTTCTGGACATGGCACATGCGTTGCCAAGGGAGACTAGCGTGTGTTTGGCGGCGCACTTCGCAGGCACGAATTTCGTCGCCAGCCAGCGGGGTGCGTTCGTCGAGCACGGGTGGCGAGCGACTCCCTGGAACAGGCCGCATGATTGCCCTGAATTGCGAACCGACCGCGACCGAACAAATCGTTGTCATCGGCAACGGCATGGTCGGGCAGCGGTTCTGCGAACGGCTGATTGAATTCGATACGGAACAGCGCTACCGGCTCGTCACGTTTTGCGAGGAGCCTCGCGCCGCTTATGATCGCGTCGGGCTGACGTCCTTCTTCGCGCATCGCGACGCGGAGAAGTTGATGCTCGCCCGTCAGGACTGGTACGCCGAGCACGGCGTCGAAATCCATTTGGGCGATCGCGCGTGCGCGATCGATCGCAAGCATCGCATCGTCCGATCGGAACGAGGCGCGGAGATCCGCTACGATCGCATCATCCTGGCCACGGGTTCTTACCCGTTCGTGCCGCCCGTGCCGGGCATCAAGCAGCGCGGCGTCTTCGTCTATCGCACGATCGAAGACCTGCAACACATCATCGAATATGCAGGCCATTCAAAACGCTGTGCGGTGCTCGGCGGCGGCTTGTTGGGACTTGAAGCGGCGAAGGCCGCGTACGATCTCGGCCTGGAAACGCACATCGTCGAATTCGCGCCGCGTCTGATGCCGCGCCAGGTCGATGACACCGGCTCGCGCATTCTCGTGCGCAAGATTGAAGAACTTGGCGTGCAAGTCCATCTGGGCAAAGCGACCAAGTCGATCCAGGGCGAGGGCCGCGTCGAACGCATCGAGTTCGGCGACGGCGCGATGCTCGATATCGATATGATCATCGTTTCCGCGGGAATTCGCCCGCGCGACGATCTGGCGCGCGAGACCGGCATCGACGTTGGCGAGCGCGGCGGGATCATGGTCGACGATCAACTGGCCACGTCCGATCCGCGCATGTTCGCCATCGGCGAGTGCGCCTTGCATGCCGGCATGGTGTACGGCCTCGTCGCCCCCGGCTACGAGATGGCGGAAATCGTCGCCGCGAATTTGACGGGCGCAACGCGAACTTTCCAAGGCGCGGACCTCTCCGCCAAGCTGAAATTGCTCGGTGTCGACGTGGCCAGCTTTGGCGCGAACGACGCGCCGGCGGACAAGGCCACGCCCGCGGTGTTCGAAGATCCCTTTGCCGGCGTTTACAAAAAGCTGCTCTTTTCGCACGACGGCACGCGGCTGTTGGGGGGAATTCTCGTTGGCGACGCCAGCGACTATGGCCGGCTGGTGGCGCATTTCAAATCGACTGACGTGTTGCCCTGCCCGCCGTTGGAGCTGCTCGTCGGCTCTTCGGGCGGTGGCGCTGCGGCTGGCGGCGACGTCCTGCCGGACTCGGCGCAGATTTGTTCCTGCAACAATGTCTCGAAGGGGGCGATCTGCCAGGCGATTCGCGAGCAAGGGCTCGATTCCGTCGCGGCGGTGAAATCCTGCACCAAGGCCGGCACCGGCTGCGGCGGTTGCCTGGGGCTCGTGACGGATTTGTTCCAGGCCGAGATGAAGCGCGCCGGCAAGGCGGTCGTGCAACATCTCTGCGAGCATTTTTCGTACTCGCGGACCGAGCTGTTCGCCATCATCAAGGCCAAAGAACTGCGCACCTTTGCCAACACGATCGAGCATTGCGGACGCGGCGCCGGCTGCGAGATCTGCAAGCCGGCCGTGGCGTCGATTCTGGCCAGCCTTTGGAACGAGGACATCCTCGAGCCGGCGCATCAAACACTGCAAGACACGAACGATCGCTTTCTCGCCAACATGCAGCGCGGCGGACTGTACTCGATTGTCCCGCGCGTGCCGGGCGGCGAAATCACGCCGGAAAAGCTCGGCGTGTTGGCCGACATCGGCAAGGAATACAAGCTCTATACCAAGATCACCGGCGGCCAGCGCATCGATCTGTTCGGCGCGCGCGTGCAGGACTTGCCGGAAATCTGGGAAAAACTGGTCGACGCTGGTTTCGAAAGCGGCCACGCCTATGGCAAGGCGCTGCGCACGGTGAAAAGCTGCGTCGGCACCACTTGGTGTCGTTATGGAGTGCAGGATTCTGTCGCCTTCGCCATTCACGTCGAGAATCGTTACAAGGGCATCCGCGCGCCGCACAAAATCAAGATGGCGGTCTCCGGCTGCATTCGCGAATGCGCCGAGGCACAAAGCAAGGACGTCGGCCTGATCGCCACGGAGCAAGGTTACAACCTCTACGTCTGCGGCAACGGCGGTTCCAAGCCGCGCCATGCGGAGCTGTTGGCCGCCGATATCGACGAAGCCACGGCCCTGCGCTATATCGATCGCTTCTTGATGTACTACATCATGACGGCCGATCGTCTCACCCGGACGTCCGTCTGGTGCGAGAAACTCGAAGGGAGCCTCGACCACATCCGCGACGTCGTCGTGCATGACAAATTGAACATCTGCGTCGAACTCGAAGCGATGATGCAGCGGCTCGTCGATAGCTATCAATGCGAATGGGCCGCCGTGGTGCGCAACCCAGAGAAGCGCCGCTGGTTCCGGCAGTTCGTCAACACCGAAGAAGAGGAGTCCTGCATCGAGTTCGTTTCCGAACGCGGTCAGTCGCGGCCGGCGGATTGGCCAAGCGAAACGATTGCCTTGGAGCAATTCCGCATGCTGGACGGTCGCACGCTTGCGACGCATCGCGAAGAGCAGGCCGAAGCGCCACGCTGGGTCCGCGTCGGCAGCGTGGACGACTTTCCGCTCGACGGCGGCAGCACGATCAAGTACGGACAAACGCAAATCGCCGTCTTCCGCTTCGACGGCCGCGGCGAATGGTATGCCTGTCAGAACATGTGCCCGCACAAGAAGGCGTTTGTGCTCTCGCGCGGCATCCTCGGCGACGCGGCCGGCGAACCGAAGGTAGCCTGCCCATTGCACAAAAAGACGTATTCGCTGCAAGACGGCCGCTCCTTGCAAGGCGAGGAATATCGCGTCAGTACGTTCCCGGTGAAGGTGGAAGACGACGCCGTGTACCTTGAACTGCCGCCGCCCGACTCGCTGGACGTCACGCTGGCGACGCACGTCGGCTGCAAGCTGGCGACGCTCTGCGAGTCCAACGGCCACGCGACCGCAGTCTTGGCCGGGGCGAGTTCGTAAACTTGGCGAGTGCTCGCGTATGACATTGCTGACCGATGTTGTCGAGGAATTGGGCTCAACGCCTGCCGAGCCGGATTCCGCGCAATTCCTCGATGCGGCGTCGTTCCTCGGCCGGTTGCTCGAAGAGCAGCAAGCGCCGACCGCTGTTGAAACCTTCGCGCGCTACCACGACGATCATGCCGGCGCGGCGCGGGTTTCGAGCTATCGCGCGTTGTTGCCGGCATCGCCGCCGGGTCCTGGTCAGCAGTATGCCTTTGAAGTCGATCTGGATCGCTGCTCGGGCTGCAAGGCCTGCGTGACCGCTTGCCACACGCTGAATGGTTTGGACGAGCAGGAAACTTGGCGCGACGTCGGCCTCTTGGTCGGCGGTTCCAAGTCGTTGCCTGTGATGCAGCATGTCACCGCGGCCTGCCACCATTGTCTGGAACCGGCCTGCCTGACTGCCTGTCCGGTGAATGCTTACGAAAAGGATCCCGCCACCGGCATCGTCAAGCATCTCGACGATCAATGCTTCGGTTGCCAGTACTGCACGCTGGCCTGTCCTTATGACGTGCCGAAATATCATCGCGCGAAAGGCATCGTCCGCAAGTGCGATATGTGTTCGTCGCGATTGGCTGTCGGCGAAGCCCCGGCCTGTGTACAGGCTTGCCCGCACCAGGCGATCGCCATTCGCGTCGTCGACGCGCGGCAAGTCATCGACGATGCCGAGGCGGCGCAGTTCTTGCCGGCGGCCCCTGATCCGCAGATGACGTATCCGACGACCACTTACAAGACTAAGCGCGCTTTTCCGCGAAATCTGCTGCCGGCGGATTATTTCCGCGTCAGCACGCAACACGCACATTGGCCGTTGGCGGTGATGCTGGTGCTCACGCAACTTTCCGTCGGCGGGTTTTGCGTCGGCATGATTTTGGACACCTTCCTTAGCGATCACGCGCCGTTGCGGCAGACGCACGCGATTAACTCGTTGGCATTCGGATTGCTCGCTCTCGGTGCGAGCACGCTACATCTTGGGCGACCGTGGCTGGCGTTCCGCGCTGTCTTGGGACTCAAACATGCCTGGCTTAGCCGCGAAATCGTGGCCTTCGGCGTGTTCGCCAAGTTGGCGATTCTGTACGCGGCGCTGCTCGTGTTTTTCCCCGATGCCGATCCACGCTTTGCCCAATGGCTCGGCTGGAGCGTCGCCGCGAGCGGCCTGCTCGGCGTCTACTGTTCTGCGATGATCTATGTTTTCACAAAGCGTGAATGCTGGAACTTCCCGCGCGTGATCGCCAAGTTCGTCGGCACGGCCGCGGTGTTGGGCATCGCGGCGATGTGGCTCAGCTTGTTGCTGTCGACGGTGCTGCAATCCTCTGCGGAGTCGTCTCGCTTCGTCGCGTTGCATGGAGCGCAACTCTGCTGGGCCATGCTGGCGATCTCTGGGGCGAAGCTGTTCTGGGAAGCGGCCGCCTTTCGCCATTTGCTGGACCGACGCATGACCGCGATGCGGCGTTCCGCGATCCTAATGGCTCGTGAGCTGCCGCGCACCACGCTCGCGCGCTTCGCCACCGGCTTGCTGGGAGGAGTGTTGCTGCCGGCAATCTTGCTGCAACACCTCGACGCACTCGATACGGCCGGCGTCTCCGCGCCATTCCTCGCGATCACCGGCGTGTTATTCGTCGCCTGCCTGAGTGGCGAGTTGCTAGAACGATCGCTCTTTTTCACCACCTGCGCCTCGCCGCGCATGCCCGGAGGGTTGCGCTAATGTCCGGCGCGCTAGCGAAATTCACTGCGTTAATTCCACCGCTGGTCGATCGCCACGGACCGTTGACCGAGGAGTTGCTGCTCGCTCCCGGCAAGTTCGGCTTGGGACTCGCGCCCGCTAAGTCAACCGCCGAGGCCGTCGCGCGCACCGTCTGCGGTTTCTGCTCCACCGGTTGTTGTTTGAATGTCCATCTTCAAGACGACGAACCCGTTGCGTTGACGCCGGCGTCGGGCTATCCGGTTAATCTTGGCATGGCTTGTCCGAAAGGCTGGGAAGCGCTCGCGGTGCTGGACGCGCCGGACCGCGCGGTGACGCCGCTGCTGCGCGAACGCGGCGGCGCGCAGCGCGCGGTGTCGTGGGATGAGGCTCTGCAAACCTTCGTCGCGCGGATGAAGGGCATTCAGGCGGAGCATGGCCCTGAGTCGATCGCCTTTCTCAGCAGCGGACAGATCGCCACCGAAGAGATGGCGTTCCTCGGCGCGCTTGCCAAGTTTGGCATGGGCATCCGGCACTGTGATAGCAACACGCGGCAATGCATGGCGACCGCCGCCACGGCCTACAAGGAATCGTTTGGCTTCGATGCGCCTCCGTATACGTATGCCGATTTCGAGCAATCGGACGTGATCGTGCTCGTCGGCAGCAATCTCTGCCTCGCGCACCCGATTCTCTGGCAGCGGGTGATGCGCAATCCGTATCGGCCGGAGATCGTGGTCATCGATCCGCGCACGACCGAGACAGCGATGGCCGCCACGCAACACTTGCCGCTCTATCCGAAATCCGACTTGGCCCTGCTTTACGGTCTGGCGCGACTGTTGATCGAGCGCGGGTGGATCGACGGGAAGTACATTGCCGCGCACACCGAAGGCTTCGACGATTTCGCGCGCTTCGTCGAACCTTACACGCTGGAAGCCGTGGCGGCGGAAACGCAACTGCCGGCCGAGTCGATCGAGCGGCTCGCGCGGACGATTCACGCCGGCGCGCGGGTCTCGTTCTGGTGGACGATGGGCGTTAATCAAAGCCACCAGGCAGTCCGCACTGCGCAAGCGATCATCAACCTGACTTTGATGACGGGTAACATCGGCCGGCCCGGAACCGGCGCGAATTCCGTCACTGGCCAATGCAACGCGATGGGCTCGCGGCTGTTTAGCAACACGACAAACTTGCTCGGCGGCCACGATTTCGCGAATCCCGAACATCGCGCCAAGGTTGCCGGTATTCTCGGCATTGACGAGGCCGTGATTCCACACGAGTTGGGCAGGCCGTATCACCTGATCATTGAAGGCATCCTGCGCGGCGAGATTCGCGGCCTCTGGAACATCGGCACCAACCCGGCGCATTCGTGGATCAATCAATCGATGCTCCGCGACGTGCTGGACCGGCTCGATTTTCTTGTCGTGCAGGATATGTATCACTCGACCGAGACGGCGCAATACGCTGACCTCGTGCTGCCTGCGGCCGCTTGGGGCGAAAAGGATGGCACGCTGATCAACTCCGAGCGGCGCATCGGAGTGATCCGCAAAGTCTCCCGCGCGCCGGGGGAAGCGCTGACGGATTTTCGTATCTTTCAGGCGATCGCCCGCTATTGGGGCTGCGGCGAGATGTTTCGCGCTTGGGATTCGCCGGAAGCGGTGTTCCGTATCCTGGCGCGACTGAGCGCCGGACAGCCGTGTGATATCACCGGCATCGAGAGCTACGAACAACTCGACGCCCACGGCGGCATTCAATGGCCTTACGCTTCGGACGCGGGTAATCAGCGCCAGGAGCGAGGATTGTTTACGGACGGTCGCTACTACCGACACAACGGCCGCGCGAAGTTCGTCTGCGAGGTGCCGCGGCCGTTGCCGGAGCCGACCAGCGCCGAGTTTCCGATGATCTTGCTGACCGGCCGCGGGTCCGTCTCGCAATGGCACACGCAAACGCGCACCAGCAAGTCGGCGGTGCTGCGCAAACTCTATCCCGCCGAAATCTATGTGGAGATCAATCCCGCTGATGCCCAGGAACTTGGCATTCGTCCGGATGAGCTGATCGAAGTCGCTTCGCAACGCGGGCAACTGCAAGCTCGCGCTTTCTTGACGCCCGCGGTGCGGCCAGGGCAGTTATTTTTGCCGATGCACTACGAGGCGACGAACCGGCTGACGGACGCGGTGTTCGATCCTTATTCGCATCAGCCAGCGTACAAGGCTTGTGCGGTGCGCGTGGCGAAGCTATCCGCGTGATTGTTCTGTTCGCGCCGTCCAAGCCCAGGGAAAGCCCTCGAAGACGAACCATCAACTACGACTTCGGTGGCCTTCCCTGGGCTTAAAGCAGCGCGCCGTCGCTAAGCGAAAACGACGAAGTGTCACGCCCCCGGCCAGGTCTCCGTCCAGATCGTTCCCGACCAGGAGAAGCCGACACCGAAGCCGACCAACATCGAACGCGTGCCCGGCCGCAGCAACCCGCGGCGGCGGAGATCGTGAATCACGATCGGAATTGTCGAGGAGACCGTGTTGCCGAACTGTTCGATCACTGTCGGCAGACGATCTTCACCGACTTGCAATTGCGCCCGCAACCGATCGAGCATCAGCAATGTGGCCTGGTGCATCAGGAAGTAATCGATGTCGGTCTGCGCGAGTCCCGCCTTCGCCAATAGGGCATCGATCATCGGCGGCACGCGTTCCAGCGTGGCCGTCACGAGGCTCGGGCCGTCCATAAAAAGTTGGCTGGCCCAGCGATGACGCTTGCGCGGTTTGAGCGCATGCTGCACCTGCCGAGCGCCCCCTTGATTGACCATCAACGTGTCGGCCTCAGCGCCATCGGTGCCAAACGTGAATGGTCCCAGCGACGGCGTCGACGACGCTTCAATTAGCGTGGCGGCCGCCGCGTCGGAAAAAATCGTCCTTAGCGAACGATCTTCGTCGTCGATGTACTTCGAGTACGTCTCCGCTGTAATCAGCAGCACGCGCTGCGCTTGCCCCGACGCGATCAAGCCCTGCGCCATCGAGAGCCCATACACGAATCCGGAGCAGCCCAGGTTGAAGTCGAGCGCGCCGGTCGTGTTCGGCAACTTCAAACGATGTTGCAGCAGGCACGCCGTGGTCGGCAGCGGATAGTCCGGCGTCTGCGTGCAAAGCAACAGGTAGTCGATCGACTGGCGATCGATCTCATGCGCATGCAGCAACTTCTCCGCGGCGGCGACCGCGAGATCCGACGCGCATTCCTCGGGCTCCGCGACGTACCGCTGCCGGATCCCCGTCTTCTCGAAGATCCGCTCCATGTCCCATTTGGGAAACGCCGCGGCCAACTCGTCGTTGGTTTCGACCCGAGCGGGGAAATGCAGGGCGATCGGGCCGATTGCCGCATGCTTCACAGAAACGTCCTTCAAAGTCCGCCTGGGTATACCTTTAACGCGACCAGCGCCGCTCCTATTCGACCGTACACCCGCTGCTGTGAAGCTACCATAGCCCGCGGAACAAGGTCAATCAGGCGACCCACCCGGCCAGGGTGCAATTCGATGGCCGGCAGTTAGAATGAACGCCGCCGACATGCTGCGAACTCTGGGGCGGAAACATGTTTGGAAACTGGCGGTGGCGGACTTTGGCGGTGGCGCTGATCCTACCGGCGGCCGCGCGGGCCGGCGAAGTTGATTTCGAACGCGACGTGGCGTCGGTGCTCATTCGTCGCTGCCTGGAATGTCACGGCGAACGCACGGCGGCCGGCGGTCTCGTATTAACCGACGGTCCGCATCTGTCGCAGGGCGGCGACAGTGGCGCGGCAATTGCTTCCGGCGACGCCGCGGCCAGTTTGCTTGTGGAACGCGTCACCTCTGGCGAAATGCCGCCTGAGAAAAAAGGGCGCTCGCAACGCCTGCCGGATGCGGAAATCGAAGTGCTTCGCAATTGGGTGGCGGCCGGCGCAGTGTGGCCGGACGGCCGCGTATTGGATCCTTACGAGCGGACCACGGACATCCGCGCCGGGCGCGACTTCTGGTCATTGCAACCTGTGCGACAAGTCGACGTTCCCGCGGTCGATGCGGCACGGAAGGTGAATCCAATCGACGCGTTCATTCTCGCGCGTTTGGATCAGGAAGAATTTCAACCCGCACCGTTGGCGGATCGCCGGACGTTGATTCGCCGGCTGTACTATGACGTGATCGGCTTGCCGCCGACGTTCGAGGCGATCGAAGCGTTTGTGGCGGACCCTGCGCCGGACGCGTATGAACGCCTTGTCGATGCGTTGCTGGCCCGGCCAGAATTCGGCGAGCGCTGGGCGCGGCATTGGCTGGACGTCGTGCGCTACGCCGACACGAGCGGCTACGAGCGCGATCAGGAAAAGCCCTTCGCGTGGAAATACCGCGACTGGGTCGTCGACGCCATCAACGAAGACTTGCCGTACGATCGCTTTATCGTCGAACAAATCGCCGGCGACGAGTTGCCGGATCGATCGTTGCGCTCGTTGATCGCCACCGGCATGTTGCGACTCGGCACGTGGAACGACGAGCCGAATGATCCGCAGGATTACAAATATGAGCGACTGGAAGACCTGGTCGACGTCACTTCCTCGGCCTTTCTCGGTATCACGGCTAAATGCGCCCGGTGCCACGATCACAAGTTCGATCCGATTCCGCAAGTCGACTACTACCGTTTCGCCGCCGCCTTCTGGGCGGGGCCGATCGAGCCGCGCGACGCGGCGCTCCTCGGCGGACCGTCGGATGACGAAATCGGTGACAAGGAAGTGCTGGCCTGGACCGATCTCACCGCCGCACCAACGCCGCTGCACTTGTTGAAAAACGGCGATCGCCATCAGCCGCTTGATGTAGCACGACCCGCGGCGCCTTCGTTCGCGGCGCACTCCGGTGAATTCATTGCGCCGTCGGAAGGCGCGAAGACCTCTGGCCGTCGATTGCAGCTTGCGCAGTGGATTGCCTCGCGCGAGAATCCGCTCACCGCGCGCGTGATCGTCAATCGCCTTTGGCAGGAGCATTTCGGGGCTGGCCTGGTTCGTTCGCCCAACAACTTCGGCTTCACGGGCGATCGGCCGACGCATCCGGAGTTGCTCGATTGGCTCGCGAATGAGCTGATGGCGAACGGCTGGCAGTTGAAGTCGATACATCGCCTGATGCTCACGTCGAACACGTATCGCCAGGGCTCGCTGCATCCGCAGGCCGATGAATACAACACGCACGACTCGGGCAACAAGTTCTGGTGGCGCGCCGAACGCCGCCGACTCGACGCCGAAGCGCTCCGCGACACGTTGCTGGCCGTGAGCGGCGACCTCGACCCGCGCCGCGGCGGACCAAGCTTTCGCCCCACGATGAGCCCGGAGGCGCTCTTAGGACTTTCTCGCAAAGGCGCCGCCTACGTCGCTTCACCGCCGGAAGAACAGCGACGCCGCAGTCTGTACATCTTTGCGCAGCGCAGTTTGCTCACGCCGTTGCTCACCACGTTTGATTTCAGCGATACCACGCTCTCGTGCGGCCGTCGTGACGTCACGATCGTCGCCCCGCAGGCGCTCGCACTCTTGAACGATCCCTTTGTTCACGAATGCAGCCAGGCATTGGCGCGTCGCGTCGTCAACGCGGCGCAATCGCCCGAAGAGCTGGTTGCCGCTGCGTGGCGAATCGCACTGGGGCGCGAACCGACGGCATCGGAACTTACCGCGTCATTGCAGCACGTCGAATCCCAACGCGCCCGCTTCGCCGATCAACCTTCGCCCAACGACGCCGCCTGGGCGTCCCTCTGCCACGTGCTGCTCAACCTTAATGAGTTGGCGTATGTGGATTGAAGTGGTTTTGCTTAGGAATCGCAAAACGTTGAGAGTAAATAGCCCCGAAGGGGCGGCAGGCAATAGCCAGGGGTGAAGATGCGGATGCCACAGATCAATTGAGCCCCAACGGGGCGACACGAATCGACGATGATTCCAGGTGTCGCCCCGTTGGGGCTCCGTCGATTTCTTGCGCGATTGTTCCAGCGGTTTGCACCGCTGGCTATTATCTGTCGCCCCTTCGGGGCTGAGAACGAACTTGCACTTTGGGGCTGAAAACCGTAAAGCCGCCGGACTCGCGTTTGCGAATCCGGCGGCTTGTTAATTCAACAATCTCTTCGGACCTCGCACTTACTCCGCACCACCCGAGCCGCTCAGCACCGGCAGTTCCGGCAGGCCGAGGCCGCCGAAGGCCAGGCTCGGCGACGCTTCCGTTTCCGTGTCGACCGACGCTTGGGCTTCTTCGCCGGTCGCTTCGGCTTCCGGAGCTTCCGGCAACAGCGGGCTGGTCGGGAACGGTACTTCGTCATTGCTCGGCGCGGCCACCGGCAGCACCGCGGTCAGCGTCAAGGGCGTCGCGGCCTGGCCGTCGGCACGCGTCACCAACAACTGCACCGGCGTCGGCGAAGTCAAAGCCAGTTGCGGCATGCGGACCGTGATTCCATTCTCGGACCAATCGAGCAACTCTGCGTCCAGCTTCAATCCGGCGACGTTGAAGGTCACCTTACCGGCTTGCAAACCAAAGCCTTCACCCGGCAGAGCGACCGGCGTGCCGACTTCCGCGGCGGCATTCGAAGCGGCGATCGACATATCGACCAAGCGCACGTCGGCCAAGTCCAGCACCGCCATCGTTGTCACGCTCGAGGCGCCGGCCGCGTTCTTAGGGCCGTTCACCATCACGAACACCGTGCTGAACGGAGCCGGTTCGGGGCGGCCCGGGTAGTTCATCGTCATTGCGTCCACCGGCAACCGCACGTCGACCGGCAGGACAGCCCCAGCGGCGATTTCGGCGACGGTCTCGACGCCGGTCGGCAGGGCGGGGGAGAAATCGCGGCTGATCCCGGCCGTCAGCACCACCTCGAAAGGCTGGCTGAGCGTGGCGGGCGTCACATTCTTCAACACCAGGCGAAACCGCGGGCCGACGCCGGCCGACGCGTTCCCCAGGTCCACGAGGCGGACGTCGACCAGTTCCAACGGGAACTGCACCTGCGGCTGCGGGGCCGGTTGGGGCGTGACCAGGCTCGCCGGGCGAATCACCGTCGGCAGGGCTGGCGGAGCGACCTTCGCGACGACCGGCATGACCGACGTTTGGCGGTGGACATGCACCCGCTTCTGGGGATACGAGCGGCTATGCGAGCCGCCACGGCCCCCCACGCTGACGCCGATTCCGATCCCGCCGCAGGCAAACGCGGAGCTGGCCGTCAGGCCCAGGACGATTTCCAACACAACGATCGACAATCCAGTGCGGGTTTTCCAAAGCGGTTTCATGGTCATCTCCGGCAGCTTATCAGGGGTTCGGGTGGTGCGGTTTGTTTCCAGGACTCCCTGCTAAGCGGAGACCGGGCCGGAATGTTACAAAGCTGGGCCTGGGAGGGTGGATTTGACCGCGAAAGACGCGAAATGATACGAATGGGAAGGCGAGGGGTAGTTGTCCACGGAATAAACGGAAACCCCGTAGGGCGGGCCGTGCTCGCAATGACCCGTGGCGGGCGGTTCCGACGTCGCTGAACTGAAGGCTTATTGACAGAATCCACGTCAAGCCCGCCAATTCAATCCATGTCCTACGACGAAGAACTCGCCGAACGCCTCCGCGCCGTGTTTCGGGAGCGGCACGACCTCGTCGAAAAGAAATTGTTCGGCGGTCTCGGGTTTCTGCTGGCGGGGAATTTGTGCGTCGCCGTCTGGAAGGATTGCCTGATGACCCGCGTGGGCCCGGACGCCTACGCGGCGGCCTTGGAAGAACCCCACGTCCGCGAATTTGACATCACCGGCCGCCCGATGCGCGGCTGGGTCATGGTGGAGCCGGAGGGGCTGGAGACGGCGGAGCAGTTGCGCGAATGGGTGAGCCGGAGTTTGCGGTTTGTGGAGGGATTGCCGGGGAAGTGATTCAGCAGATGACAAACTGGCAATCCAGAATTACAGATTAAGTTTTCTGATCGCACTTATTGCAATGAATAAGTGCCGATCATCGTCCTGGAACGAACGAAACCCATAATGTCGATAGAAGTCAGCGGCTCGATCGTCGATGGCGTGTACTTCGAGGCCGCGTATGCCAATCTCATCAGCAATACGGCGCGAACGTGACAATGCGTCAAGCAGCAATCGTTTGCCAAGCCCTTGACCTTGCGCCACCCGATCGACGGCGAGCCTACCAAGTAACAACATGGGAATGTCGATGTTTGGCAGGCCACGCGATTCATCATCGGACATTTGTGCGCGCGTGACGTGATGGTTCGACATCGAGTAGTAACCAAGAACGCGAACCTCGTCCTCCCAGGTGGCAACAAACGTCCTGGCCAGATCGCGACGGTCAAATTGACCCGCGTTACGCTTTAGCCAGTTGTCTAGGAATGGATGCCCGCAGTCGAAGCTGCTGCGGTCATGTTGCGAAGCCAGCCTCACGATGCGCAGTTCAGCCACGGCTAGCTATTCCCTTGCTTGAAAATGGCGGCTGCCTCTTGAAGTGCCCTGTTCGGCTCTGCTGATTCGTCGTCGAGCATTTCCGTTAGCGACTTAAAATCGCGCGGACTTAGTTCGGTAACACTCCATTCCCGAATCGCGTTTTTAGCCGCCGAGACTACCGCGGAAGCAGCAAAATCTGACGGAGATAGCCCAGTTAGGCTCGCCGCCTCGTCGATGGCGGCCTTGGCCGCGTCGCTGACCTGGATGGTGAAAGTGTGGGGCATCGAAGCCTAACTCCCGCTGGGAACCAAGGTGCGTCTTACCCCAAATTATAGCAGCCTAAACGGGGCAATAGAGTCCACCGATATCGCAATGACGAGATCGGCATAGACGGGCCTACCCCCCTACCGATCAATCTCCCCCATCACCACGTCCAGCGAGCCGACGATCGCTGGGATATCCGCGATCAGGCAGCCGCGGCAGACTTCCGAGGTGATGCAGAGGTTGCTGAAGGAGCTGCTGCGGGCGCGGACGCGCCAGGGGATGGAGCCCCCTTCGCTGACGATGTAGAAGCCCATCTGGCCTTTGGGGGCTTCGGTTTCGAGATAGGCTTCCCCCTTGGGGAGCTTTTCTGCCAGCTTGATCGGCTCGCCGTGGGAGCCTTTCGCCATGCTGTAGCGGTCGATGGCCTGGCGCACCAGGTCGACCGACTGCATGACTTCCAACATCCGTACGTAGAAGCGGTGCCAGCAATCGCCCAGCACAGCGCTTTGCGGTACCGCCGGGTATTCGTGATCCTTCGGGTAATGGCCGTTCTTCTCGACGATCACTTCGAAGGCGTAGCCGTCGTACATCCGCGTGTACCAGACTTCGCCGTCGCGACGGAGGTCTTGGTCGACGCCCGAGCCGCGCAGCACCGGGCCGGTGCAGCCGTAGTCGATGGCCTGTTCCGCAGAGATGATGCCGATGCCGGCCGCGCGGCGGACGAAAATCGCGTTCGTCGTCAGCAAGGCGTGGTATTCGGCGATGATCGGCACGAACTCGTCGAGGAACTTTTCGCACTGCTTAAGCCAGCCGCTCGGCAAATCGTGCGTGGCGCCGCCGATGGTGAGGTAGCTGTAAGTCAGCCGAGCGCCGCAGGCCATCTCGAACAGGTCGAGGATCTTTTCGCGCTCCCGGAAGGCGTACAAGAAGGGGCTGAACGTGCCGAGGTCCAGGCCGTAGGTGCCCATGCCGACCAGGTGGCTGGCAATCCGATTCAATTCGCAGATGATCACGCGGAGGTGATGGGCCTTGTCCGGCAGGTCCATCTTCATGAGCTTTTCGACGGTCAGCGCCCAGCCGAGATTCATGTTCATGCCGGCCAGGTAGTCCATCCGGTCGGTGTACGGAATCCACTGACGCGGCGTGAGGTTCTCGCCGATCTTTTCCGCGCAGCGATGCAGGTAGCCGATGTGCGGCGTGACCTCGGAAACCACTTCCCCGTCAGTCCTGAGGACGAGCCGGAGCACGCCGTGGGTGCTGGGGTGCTGGGGACCCATGTTGACCAACATTTCGTCGGTCCGGACGTCGAATTCAATGATCCGAGGATCGTCGAGCTGAGTGGCCATCGGCGGGAAAATCGCGGGGAATTGGGTGGCGAAAGCTGCCGGAACGAAGACTTCGTGAAAGTATACACGAAGTCAGTCGCCTCAGAAGCCCCGGGGTTGGAACCGCTGTTACCGCGGAGACGCGGAGACGCAGTGGGGGAGGAGATTTAACCGCGAAAGACGCGAAAGGGCGCGAAAAGTAGGAGTGTGGTAGTTGTGGCGTTGACTTAATTTTGCGGCAACAGCCAATCGAAAAGGCCGAACGGCGTGCGGTGCGCTGCGGTGGCCAAGGGTGCGGTTG
>JAWXBP010000411.1 GCA_034440135.1 Planctomycetia bacterium | reverse complement strand
ATTCGGGAAGACGTGGCGAGGAATTGTACGCAACAGTCGAGCAACGCCAACTCAGTCCCCTTTCGCTCCGCGAAAGGTGCTGGGCCTCTCGCGGCGCGAAAAGGAAACAGTGGACCGTCGTTATGACTCGTCACCCGAGGGCCCGTACATGCCGGGAATCGGCACGTCGTTGAGTCGCAAATAGACCAGCAGAATCGCCCGGTGGTGAATCGTGTGATTAATCACGAAGGAGCGGATCACCGACGCCCGGGGCATGGTGAAAATGGTGCGTCCGCCCATCAAGAGCGACCAGTTGTCTTGCATGGACGCGTCCGGAGCCGCGGCAATGGCCTTCCGCGCGGCGGAGACGTTCTTGTCGAAGCTCTCCAGAATCGCCGCGCGGGATGGCAACGACGGGGTACGGTACGGCTCCGAACCGGGCGGGGAAATGTCCCAGGAATCGCCCTGCAACGTCCCTGCGACCCAGCCGGGAATCTCGGCCAGGTGATTGGCGTTCCAGCCGATCGTGTGCGACTTGGGATGCGCTTGCCAATCGAGCTTGTCGTCCGGCACGCGTTCCAGCGCCTTGCGCGTGCTGGCCATCTCTTGTTCGAACTCAGGCAAAATCAATTCGGCGTAATTCATGGAAGTAAACCTGCGACGTGGAGCGCGTTCAAAGCCAAGCAAATCAGAAACATTGCCCCGCGCGTTGTCAACACGCCGCTCAACGCGCGACTCCCTCTTACTTCCCCGAGTTGGCTTGCGCCGTAACATTGGCCGCCTGAGCGGCCTGATTCGCCTCGGCGTGCGCGGTGTCCGCGGCAGCTTTCGCCGCGGCAACGGCATCGGTCGCCGCCTGGGCAGCCGCCGTCGCCTGGTTAGCCGCTTGCTCCATCGCGGCGCGATCGGCGGTGAGTTGAGCGGCCTCTGCCTGCAATGCGCTCAGCCGTGCCGCAATTTCCGCCAGCGCCGCGGATTTCTCCTCGAGAGATTTCGTCGCCGCAGCCGCGTTGGCAGCGGCCTGTTCGGCGGCGAACACTGCCGCTTGGGCCTTCGCCGCTTCGGCCTCGGCGAACATCTGCAAGGTCGGCGGATTCGACAACAGATTGCCGACCAGCGCGCCGTCCGCAACATTCCATAGTCGCACTTCGCCGGTCCAATCGCCAGCAGCAACTTGCGCATCATCGTGCGTGAATACACATTGCAGCGCCAGATCATGGAAGGCGTCGAACGCGCGCAGCTGCGCGCCGTTGGCGTCCCAGATCTTGACGACGCGATCGCGCCCCGCGGACACCAACCGGCCGTCATGCGAGAAGCTGACGCACGCCGCGCCGCCGCCATGCGCGTCCCAACTCTTGATCAGCGAGCCGTTTTCCATTTCCCACAGCTTGATCGTCCCGTCTTCACTGGCGCTGGCCAGCAAGTTGGCGTCGCCACGCCACGAGACGCTGGTGATCCCGAGATTGTGTCCCTTCAAGTTCTGATATTCGCGAGCCGTCTCAGCTTCCCAGACGAACAACCCATTGCTGCGGTCGCCCGTTGCGAGCAGCACGCCGTCAGGGCTGTATTCAATCGAGGTCACCCAATCGGTGTGCTTCTTGATCTCGAACAGCAGACTCCCATCGGCTACGGAAAAGATGCGTACGATCTTTTTCGGTCCGCCCAGCGCCACCTGCGTGTGATCGTCGTTGATGTCGGCCGCTAGCACGGCGTCGAGCTCATCGCCGATTTCCGCGACGCGCTGGCCGTTCGTGACGTCGAATAACACGACCTTGCCGGAGTGCCCTCCGCGCCCGCCGCCCGCGAGCAGCAACGCGCCGGAACGGCTGAACTTCAACACATACGGCGTTCCTTCCGGAAACGGCAACACGCCCAGCAATCGCGATGTTTCGGTGTGATACAGCGAAATCTGCTTCTGCCCAGCGATCGCCACGACCGGCGCCCAGGGACTCGCGGCGATTGCCGTCACGGCCGCGGCGCGCGAGGTGTGTACGATCGGCTGGCGCGAAAGTCCCTCGGGCATCGCGGCCGGACCTGCCGGCTTCCCGGCGCCGACCGAGACCTTGAGCTCCACCTTGGGCTTGGCCTTCACCTTGGCCACGGAGCCGGAGTTTTCAAGCGCCCCTTGCGTGATCCACTCCTTGATCGTATTCAACTCGGGTTCCGGCAATTTATCCTGATCCGGCGGCATCTCCGGCGATTCCGCGTGCGAGACGAGCGCCCACAATCGCGAAGAGTCCGCGTCTCCAGCGGTGACTACCTCGCCGCTCGCCCCGCCGCGCATGAGCGCCGCAAAGTTATCGACGCGCAGATCGCTCTTGGCGTCGCTCTCGCCATGGCAGGTAAAGCAATGCTGTCGCAAGATTGGCTGCACGTGCTCGTCGTAAGTAATCTTCGCCGCCGGCGCAGCCTCGTCAGCGCGGGCAAACGATGATACGCCGTTGAGAAGCAAACCGAAAAACAAAACTTGCCAAGCGAATTTCATAGGCGTGATCACAATTCCGTCTGTAGCCGGCCTCTGTGAGGCCGGTGGAGAGGACGTGGACAATGGAACAATCGGTTGTTTGGAGAACGACGTCTTGCGCGGTCGAGGTCATCGACCTCGGCTACAGAAGACATTAGTGGTTAAACAAAAACTCCCGCGAATTCAGCACTGCCCAGAAGACGTCTTCGATTCCCCGTTGTGGATCTTCCGCCGCGGCGACAATCTGCAACAACTTCTCCCCTTCTTCCGCGGTCGGCTTCCGGCAGAACGCGCGAACGTAAATCAATTCGATCACCTCCGTCGGCGACTTGCCGGCGTCCACCAAGCGTTTCACAACGCCGCCATCACGGACCTTGGTTTCCACGGTGTCGCCATTCAGCAAATGCAATGACTGCGACAAGGTCGGATCGGTCTTCACCTCCGATACCGCGCACGTCGTCCGCGTCGCGCGTCCGAATGTCGTCAGGAAATACGTTGACACGCCGCCGTCGGCGATCTGCACGGCCCGTGCGCCGATCGGCAGGCCTTGGAACTTATCCTTGGTTTCCGTCACTTCGCTGATCGAGTCGAGCAAATTCTCCGCCTTGATGCGGCGAATGCGAGCATGGGCGAAGTTCAATTCATCGCTCGCGTTGCTCTCGTTACGTCGGCTGGAACGTTGATAGGCGTTCGAGTTGCAAATGTCGCGCACCAACTGCTTGAAATCGTAGTTGTATTGCGTGAAGCGATCCCCCAACGCCTGGAACAACTCCGGGTTGCTCGCCGGATTGCTGACGCGGATATCGTCGATCGGTTCGACAATCCCGACGCCAAAGAAATGCTCCCAGACGCGGTTCGCCACGCTCGTCGCGAAAAAAGGATTCTTCGGCGAGGCGAGCCATTCGGCCAACACCACGCGCCGATCCTTCCCCGTCACGTCCGGAGTATCGCCCCCCAGAAACTTCGGGGGCATTGCGCGTCCGCCGACCGGGTGACCGACCTCGCCGCTACTCGAATTGAAGACGATCGTTTCGCGATAGTCCTCGCCTCCCTTACGGCCAATTTGCGAGAAGAAGGCGGCGAAGCTGTAGTAGTCGTCCATCGTCCAGCGATCGAACGGGTGGTTGTGGCATTGGGCGCATTGCGTGCGCATGCCCATGAACACCTGCGCGACGTTTTCCGCCGTCTTGAGCGTATCGCGTTCGATCTGATAGTAATTTGTCGGCGGGTTGGTGAACGTACCGCCGTTCGCGCCGAGCAGTTCCTGCACCATCAGGTTGAGCGGCATGTTCGACGAAATGCGTTCGGTCAGCCAGTTGGAGTAGAGAAACATCGACTTGTAGCTGACGTCGTTGTTGCTCTTCACCATCAACAACTCGGCCCACTTCATGGCCCAGATTTCGGAGAACTCCTTGCGCTCCAGCAAGCGATCGACAAGTTTCGCCCGCTTCGCCGGATCGGCGTCGGCGGTGAATTCCTGAAACTCCTGTTCGCTCGGCAGCACGCCGGTGATGTCGATCGTCACGCGCCGCAGGAACACGTCGTCGCTGCACAACTCGCTGGGCTCGAGGCGTAGTTTCTGCAATTTGGCATTCACCAACTCATCAACGTAATTGACCGGCGTTTCCGTCGGCGGCGTGTATTGCAGGTCCTTCGGCAACACCAGAGCCTGGCTTCCCACGGTGTGCGTGGCGAAGCGGGCCATCACGAAGGCCTCGCCACGATTGGCCGCCGTGACCATGCCGTCCGGGCTGATTGCGGCCGAGTTGTCGTTGTTGGTGAGAAACACGGCCAGATTCGTCACGTCGCGATCCGTCCCGTCGGCGTACTTCGCTCGGGCGATCATCTGCTGCGTCGCGCCCTCTCCTTCCAACACGAACTGCCGCGGATAAAGCTCCACGCTCAACACTTCCGGGACCGCGCTCGGATCATTCGGCGCGCCGGCATCGAGCCAGCGCAACATCGTTTGGTAATACTCGGACTCCGGCGCGAACCGCTTCCCGCCAGAATGCGGTACCGCGCCGACCGTTTTCTCCATCAACAAACTTTCCGCCGGCAATGCAAGGTTGATCCGCCGGCAACTCAGTTCGTGCGTGATGCGAAAATGATCGCCGTCCGGATCGTAGCCGAACAACGACAAACGGAAACCGTCTTTCCCGCGCGCCGCGCCGTGGCAACTGCCGGTGTTGCAACCGGTCCGCATGAAAATCGGCATCACGTCCAGCTTGAAACTGACCGGGCGATCCACCGCGGCTTGCTTGACGACCAGCGGAATCTCCGCCGTATGCCCGGCATAGTCGACTTGAATCGCCGCCTCGCCGTCGGCGACCGGATAAATCATCGGCCCCTCGAACCGCACAATCGCCGCATTCGTGGGCGTCAATGTCGCTTGCGCGGTGACATCGAGCGTCACGCCGTCACTGCGCGTGGCCATCACGACGAGCGGCTGGCGATCGCGCGACGTGCTCAATTCCACGGCAGGCGGAAAGACGTCGATCTTGGTGATCGTCGCTTCGCCCTGCGCGGCGACGATCAATGACATCCACGCGGATAGAAAAACGAATGTACGTGCCATTTCAGGAGCCAGCCTCGGGGGTCGGCGCGGGTTGTTGTTTGGCGGCCTTCGCCTTCTGGCGATCGGCCCGCAGTTGTTCCAGGCGAGTTAAGCGTTTCTCTGGTGGCGCGTCCGGCGCCGGCGCGGCGGCCACGGCAGGCGCTTCCGCCGGAGCGTCGGCCTTCGGCGGCAGTGGTTCATCGATGCGCAATTCGCCTGTACCGATCATGTGCGTGATCGGCTCGCCGTCTTGCGTGAGAATTACGCGGCACAGCAGCGTCACATGTTTGCCGACCGGTGAGTTCGCCGTCGTCGTCAACTTAAACACCGCTTCGGTCGACTCCGGCGTGATCTCATTCGGCGTCGTGGTGACTTCGTTCGGCAAACCAAGCAACTCCACGGTGGCCTTGCCGGTAAACTCTTTGTTCTTCGCCACCTTGATGAAGAGCTCCGTCTCCTTGCCCTTTTCGACCGCCGCCGACTCGTAGGTGAATCCCACATACGGCTCCGCCACGTCAAGCGTCGCCAGTTGCGACGACACCAGCACGCTGCCATTGCCGACCGGCGCGGAACCCATCACGGCGATCTTCCACTTCCGCACTTCCGCGCCGCCGTTGGCCGTCAGCGGCAGATTGATCTCCGTCGCCCCCTCCGGAATGGCCACGCTACTTGGCGAGCCGACGCCCGGCGGGTTGTAGAGCATATAGACGGTGATCGGCGCCGTGTAACCTTCCTGTCGCGTGGCGCGGATCTTTAACTCCATCGAGCCGTCGCGCACCAACGGCACTTTTGGTTCGATGACTTCGATGCTGTACGGCGCCGCGGCGGTCACGGCCGTAGCAGCGCGTTGCTCAATGTGCGTCCAGACTTGAATGTTGTTCTGCCCACGGACCATTGACGTGGTTTGTTCCAGATGTCCTTCGAGGACGAAGGCCGGATCGGTCGTCTTGCCGACGATATCCGCCAATCGTCCGGCCATCGGCGCATCGGCCGCGGCTGTGAACAGCACCGGCACGATGGTCTGGTTCGCCGGCATGTTTTCAGTTTCGATGGTCACGCCCGGCGGCAAATCCTGGACGTCGATCGCCAACTCGCCGCCAAAGTCCGCGCGCGACGCGCTCACTAGCGCGGCCGTTCGATTTCCTTGCGGAATGTCGATGGTCACGTCGACAAACTGCGAACGCTCCGGCAAGCCCATCACCAATCGCGGTTTGACCGGCGCGAGCTCAATCCGATACGCATACGACGGGCCACCCTTGCCGAGGTGATCATTCACCGCGACGACATACTCGTCATCCTCCGGCAACGTCACTCGCAAGTACGCGTCAGGCCCGCCACTGTCGTCGTTGCCGGCCACGCCGGCGCCGCCGATGCGATAGACGTTCATCACGGGATCGAGTGGCGAGCGAATGCCGCGAGCGAGCCCGCGAATTTCCAGCACCTGCCCCTGCTTGCCGGCGAACTTGAAGCAATCGATATCGCCCGGCTCGGAGATCACGCCACCGAGCGCCATCGGCGCTGCGAAGGATGTCGCCGATGCGCCATCGTTGTTCGGCTCCGCTTCCAAGGTGTTCGCTAAATCGCCTAGGCGAAACACATTCGCCGAAGGGGCGATGCCCAACTCGTCCTTGGCGAACAAGCCGAACCGCGCCGGCATCTCCATCGGCAGCGTCACTTGCTCGGTTTTCTCACCCAACAAGTCGCCGAGCCAACGCACCGTCAGCGTTTCGCCCGGCTTGCCGCCTGCCGGCACCGTGGCATGCGGTCGCGGAAAGCGCCCCACGTGCAAGCGATAAACGCACGAGCTATTGCCGCCGTAAGCCGTCTCGCGCACCTGAATGATATATTGTCCATCTTCCGGGGCGATCATCGAAGCAACCGAATCCTGCCACACAAGCGCGTCGTCGTCATTGCGCGACAGCTCGAAGCGCTTCAAATCCAGGATCGCCACATACGGATCGTAGAACGCATAGCCCAGGCGGATGCCTTCAATCTCGGCGGTGACGCGTTCCCCCTTCTTCGCTTCGACAAGGTAGTAGTCGACGTCCTCGTTCTCGGTCACGCCCGCGACCGTCTGATCTAACTCGATTTTTTGCGGCGCGGCGAAGTCGTTGTTCGGTTCCGCCTCGTTCACCACCGCCAGCGCGCCGACGTAGAACGTCCGCAATTCGCTGATGCCGGTCGTCGTGCGCACGCGCATCGCATGAGCCCCGAGCCGGCAATCCGGCGCGATCGCCACTTTCGCGGTCACGGTTCCATCCGCCGCGGCCAGGCTCTTCACCTCGAACCCGGCGTCGTAGAACAGAATCTCTTCGGCGTCCGCCAATCGCCCGCCGTTAAAGCTGAGATCGACCTCGGTCCCACGTTGCGCGCCATAGGGCGTAATGGATCCAAGACTCGGACTCGCAGCGCCCGAATCCTGCGTTGACCACACTACTAAGGCAGCGGCACACACCCACCATTTGGCATTACGCTGCGATTCAAAGCGTGAATTCATATATGAGCCTGTAACTTGTGGCAGACCACTGTCGCCTTTCGCTCCGCGGAAGGGCGCCTATTCGCGGAGCGAAAGGCCACTATGCCTCTGCGCCTCCGCGGTGAAATACGCGATCGGCTACGCCAGCAAACCCTTCCGCACCTGGCCGCCGTCGACGATTTCGATCGGCCGGTCGCCCGGCGCCATCAATTCCTTGTCGGCGACGATGCCCAGTTGGTGATACACGGTCGTGGCCAAATCCTGCGGCTCGATCGGTTCGTCTTCCGGCTCGCTCGCCACGGCGTTCGACGAGCCGAAAATCGAACCGCGCTTGATGCCGCCGCCAGCGAGCACCACGCTGAATACCTTCGGCCAATGGTCGCGCCCCGCGGTGCCGTTGATCTTCGGCGTCCGGCCGAACTCGCTGGACACCATCACGAGCGTCGTGTCGAGCAATCCTTGACGTTCCAGGTCGGTGATTAACATCGCAAACGCCTGATCGAAAGCCGGCATCGATCCGCGCATGCCCTGCGCGATGCCGTTATGCATGTCCCAGCCGCCGTAAGTGAGCGACACGAGCCGCACGCCCGCGGCCACCAGGCGACGGGCCATCAACATCCGCTGTCCAGCTTCATTGCGACCATACGCGTCGCGCAGTTCGGCCGGTTCGGCGTCGATATTGAACGCTTCGCGCGCCGCTTGCGAACTGATCAGGCTGTAGGCCCGCTCGTAGAACGTATCCATCGCGTCCAGCTTGTCCGACTCTTCCATTTTCTTGAAATAGTCGTTCACCGCCTCGAGCGCCGTCTTGCGGCGTCCGAATCGATTGTCGTCGACGCCGCCGGGCAGATTGAGATCGCGCACTTGGAAGCCGCCCGCTGCCGGATCGGCGCCCAGGCTGAACGGCGCGAACGACGAGCTGAGATAGCCCGTCCCCGCGAACTCGTTCGGTTGATTCGGAATGCACACGTACGGCGGCAAGTTGTTGCGCGGGCCGAACTCGTGGCTCACCACGCTGCCCATGCT
>JAWXBP010000410.1 GCA_034440135.1 Planctomycetia bacterium | reverse complement strand
GCTGCTGGCCTTGCGGCAAGACCACGCGGCGGCGCTCGACGCCGTCCACGCGGAATTGGATCTGGAGCGCGATCTGGGCCGCGGCTTCGTGGCCGATTGGAGTCTCACCGAGGGCGCCACGCGGGCCAGGGACAAGGCCGAGTACCTGATGCGGCCCGACCTGGGACGTTTGCTCGACGAGGTTGGCCGCGCGGAACTCGCCCGGAGCTGTCCGCCGGCGGCCGACTTGCAAGTCGCCATCGGCGACGGGCTGTCGGCCTTGGCCGTGGTGGCGCAAGCGCCGGCACTGTTGCCCCTCTTGGCCGACGAGGTCCGCCGCCGGGGCTGGTCGTTCGGCAGGCCGTTCTTCGTCCGCCGCTGTCGCGTGGGCGTGCTGAACGATCTGGGCGACCTGTTGCGGCCCAAGGTGTTGGTGCTGTTGATCGGCGAGCGGCCGGGGCTGGCCACGGCCGAGAGCCTGTCCGCCTACATGGCCTGGCGTCCCCACGCGGGCCAGACGGACGCCGATCGCAACTTGATTTCAAACATCCACGCCCGCGGCGTTTCCGCAGCCGACGCCGCCCGCCGCATCGCCGGCCTGGCTGCCCAGATGATGGTGGCCGAGGCGAGCGGCGTGGCGATCAAGGAGGAACTGCCCGCGACAACGCAACTCCCCGATTCCGCTGGCGACGGTTAGCACGGGTCGTCCCCCCTGTACCGTGCCTCGCTTCAGGGCTTGTTCTTCGCTGCAAGCGTTCTATTATATATATGGCAATGGCAAGCACATCAGGCGCGGTCGATTTGGCAATAACATGCTTTTAGGTAATGACTTACGACTTAAGTACCTAGAAGTGTCGTGCCGTATATATACGGCACGACACTAAGAGAGTCGTAATCCCGCCAGTGACGCACGGGTATATATACCCGTGCGTCACTGGCGGGAGCAGAGCAGGTTACTATGATTGAAACCGTCACCAACGCCCGAACTCGATTCGTCATCGCCCGCGACGACGTCGCTGTGGCGTTCGACTCGCGCACGGAGCGAATTTACGACCGGTCAGCCCTGGCAAAGGTTCTTGATGAGAACCGCGCCTTCTGGCGTTTGCAAGACGTAACGGTCGGCGAGTTCGTCTCCTTGTTGATTGAGGCCGGGCGGCTACGGGAGGTCCGATTTGGTTTTCCCGGCCGCAGCATGCTGCGGTATACCTGGGGCGACGTGCCGCTGTATCCGCTTGTTCAGTCGCTCAAGCCGGAGGGCTATTTCACGCATTACAGCGCGATGCACTTGCACGGCCTGACGGAACAAGTGCCCAAGACAATCTACTTGAACTCCGAGCAGAAACTGCGCGCGGGAGGAGGGCAATTGACGCAGGGCGGCATTGATCGCGCCTTCAAAGGCCGCTGCCGCGTCTCGCAGCAAATTGCCGAGATTCGCGAGCACCGCGTTTGCCTGCTCAACGGCCAGAACACGGATCGGTTGGGCGTCATGGAGTTGCCACACGGAGGGTATCCGTTGCGCGTCACCGACATCGAGCGCACGTTGATCGACGCCACGGTCCGTCCCGTCTATTCCGGAGGGGTGTTCGAGGTCGCCAAAGCTTACGAGATCGCTAAAGACAAAATCTCGGTCAATAAGCTCGCGGCTACGCTGCGCACCCTGAACTTCACCTACCCGTACCATCAGTCCGTCGGGTTCTACCTGGAGCGCGCCGGCTACAAGGACTCGCAACTGCAACTGATGCGACAGTTCAGCCGCGAGTACGACTTTTATTTGGACTACCAGATGAAAGGACCGCGGTACCTGCCGTCGTGGAAACTATATGTGCCCCAAGGCCTTTAGCCGTCGGCAAAGATCGACCAAGTAGTCGAAGTAGAAGTCGTAGTCCTGCAATACGACTCCGGCCTTGACGGTCGCCTGTACCGCTGCGAAATCCGGTCGATGATGCTCGCGGAAGAGTTCGACTTGATCCAACAACCTCAACGGAACTCGTTTCGCGGCGAACGTCTGGCGCAGAACTCCAGCGAACCCAGGCTCCGTCACGTCGACGCCTAGCCGTTCGATCACCGTGTGAATGTCCAAGAGATCGCGGGCGCGAGCATTCGCTCGCGAGCGGTGAATGACTTTCAAATACTCCGGCATTTGTTGACAAATTGCGCGGAGCTTCTCACATACGACCATCTCTGGCGCGTACACGTATACGGTATAGTTGTCCACCTGCGCGGGACGCTTTCCGGCGCAATATTCGTGTTTGCTGACGTCGATCTGAAAGCGCGTCGATCCATCCTCTCCAACTGCGAGTGCGTGCTTGCGAACGTTCGCAATGTCGCCCGCGTGCCGAACGTACAGCCCACGGTCGATCAGCTTGAAATCGATTTGGTAACCGCCCCAAAAGTCCTTCACATCGTCCGTCATCTTCGGCGGGGCCTCCCGCAGGTTGACGTCGAAGACCACCAAGCCCTCCCGCAGGAACGTCTCCTCCAGTACGCGAGTCAGCGTCCGCCGGAACCATTCCACGTCTTCGAATGCCCCCTCCATGGAGAAGTCCAAGTCCACGGACGCGCGCGTCGAGAGCCGCATCACGACGTCGAGTAAGTTGCCTCCTTTCAACACCAAACGATCCAGCAACTCATCGTCGGATACAACCGCGACGATCGCCAGCCGCTTGATTCGATCGAGTCGCGCAAGGTTTTCCACCACGAATGCCCGCGATTAGGGGGTCGCCAGTCGATTGGATATCAGACGATACCCGACGAATCCCAGCGGGCCAAGTCATTCGTTCGCTTGCAGTTAACTATCGTGACGCCTCGTCCCCTGTAACACTCGGCACGGTTCTTGCGCGTAGCGACTCAAGGGATTTTCACGCCACGAACCCGGAGTGCCATCATGCGCCGCCACGTCGTTTCCG
>JAWXBP010000409.1 GCA_034440135.1 Planctomycetia bacterium | reverse complement strand
TCCTCAAACGTATGGCCTACGGCTACCGAGACGACAACTACTTCTTTCTCAAAATCCGCCAGGCTTTCCCCGGAATTGGGTGAAGAACCAAAAAAAAGAGGGGACTGGCTCGGGGCTGACAACCAGTTGCTTCGAAATGCCTGTCCCCCTTTTTTGGTTCGCGTTCTTTCACGGATTCACGTCGTCGCTCAAACATTTCCGAGCATTGCTATGAAGATGAAACGGATTCTGCTCTGGCTGGCAGCGTTGCTTTCCTTCCCGATCGGTGCCTCGGCCGATCCGGATCCGAATTTCCACATCTACCTCTGCTTTGGGCAGTCCAATCTGGAGAGCGGGGGGCCCATGAACGAGGCGGACCGGGAGGTTGACAAGCGTTTTCAAGTGATGGCGGACTTCGACTCCTCCGACCGGGGCTGGGAAAAGGGCAAGTGGTACGACGCTGTGCCGCCGTTGTCGGCCAAGGGCCGTGGCATCTGCATGGTCGATTATTTTGGCCGCACGCTGGTCGCCACGCTGCCGGAAAACGTGCGCGTCGGCGTCATCAAGGTTTCGGTTCCCGGCTGCAAGATCGAGCTGTTCGAGAAAGACAGTTTTCAGACTTATCTCGATTCGGAACGGGAGTGGATGAAGAATATCGTCCAGGGCTACGACGGAAACCCTTATCAATACCTCGTGGACATGGCCAAATTGGCGCAGAACGATGGCGTGATCAAAGGCATCCTGCTCCACCAGGGGGAATCGAACGCAGGTGACAAAGAGTGGCCGAACAAGGTGAAAGACGTTTACGATCACCTGATTGAGGACTTGCATCTCAAGCCTGAAGAAGTACCGCTGCTCGCCGGCGAGCTGGTGCATGCCGATCAAGCAGGCCGCTGCGCCGGCTTCAACGAGATTATGGCGGAGCTGCCCAAGACGCTGCCCAACTCTTACGTCATTTCCTCGGCTGGCTGCACAACCAATGATCGGCTGCACTTCAATTCAGAGGGCTCCAGGGAGTTCGGCCAGCGATACGGTGTGAGGATGCTCGACGTGCTGGGACACAAGACGGTCGAATCGAAATGACGATGTGCACCGAACCGTTAGGATAAGAGCGTGGCCAGACTCTATTCCCTCGTGATGATCGCGGCATGCTGGTCGATGCCGACACGGCTGGCGGCCGAGCCGTTTGCAGGCGCTAGTGCGTTTCTCGAAAACCATTGCCTGGCATGTCACAACGCCGACGATCCAAACGGAAATCTTGATTTCGGCGCGCTCAAATTTAGTACTGACGACCGGGACCACTTCGCTCGCTGGGTCAAGATTCATGACCGGGTGAAGGCCGGTGAAATGCCGCCAGCCGACGAACCGCGACCTGACGCCCAGGCGTTGGCGTCGTTCGTGGACGGCCTGGCCACGTCGCTCACCGAAGCAGATCAGGCGCTCTACGCGCGCGACGGCCGCGCGACGTTGCGCCGACTCAATCGCTACGAGTATGAAAACGCCATTCGCGACTTGCTCAACGTCCCCTGGGCCGAGATCAAGGAGAAGTTGCCCGAAGACGGCGAAGCGCACCGATTCAACAAGACCGGCCGAGCGCTCGATGTTTCGCACGTGCAGATGGCCCGTTATCTGTCGAGTGCGGAATACGCGATGCAGGAAGCTATCAAAGCCGTTTGGAAGCGCACGGAAACTACCACCACCCGGTTATACGCGCGCGACGAAGGATCGCTGGTCGGCAACTTCCGCCCGCGCGAAAACGGCACACTGCCGGACCGGCATTCGTTTCCTGTGCTCGACGGCCAGGCACAGCCGGATGTGCGCGCCGGCCGGGCGCCGGTATCGAGCCCGGAAACCCGCGAGCGTGAGGCCGTCGGGCGGGTCTCGAGCATTTTCAGCGACGCCGGCGGCTATAGCTGGGGGCAGTTTCGCGCTCCGGTCGCGGGGCAGTATCGGCTGCGGTTCAAAGGGTACACGATTTGGGTCAGCGGCGGCGGCGTCAGCCGCTGGTATTACGAAGGCTTTGGCGACGAGAAGGCCCCCGTCTATTACCTGCCGCTGTGGCACCGGCCGAATGTGGACGAAGTCTGGCCTGGTCGCACCCACGAGCCAATGAGCGTGTTTGCTCAAAGCGCAGGTCAGAACCGCATGATCGGCGAGTTTGATTTTTCGCCTGAACCGAGCGAAAGCGACATGGTGGTCATGTTGCGAGCGGGAGAAGTCGTGCGCACCGATGGCTCACGATTGTTTCGCACGCGAGTGAACGGTACGGGAGAGCAGTACATCAATCCGCTGGCGACAGAGCACGGCATGCCGGGCTATGCGATCCAGTGGATGGAAGTTGAAGGACCGCTGCCGGATGAGAGGTTCGACGCCGGATACAAGCTGCTGTTTGGCGACTTGGCGATGGAAGCTGCCAACCCGGGCGAGCCAGGGGTGTCGCTCCCGCCGGTCGAGAGCGGGATCGGCAGCCGCGGCGGATTCACCGGGCGCGGCGGCCGAGGACCGGGCGGAAGAGGCGGCGGATTCCCGGCGCCGAGTCCCACGATCGTGGAAGTGGTTACCGAGAATTCGGAAACGGACGCCGAGCGATTGTTGCGCGGCTTTATGGATCGAGCGTATCGTCGGCCAGTTGAGGAAACCGAGGTCGCGCTCTATCTCGACCTGTTCAAGGATCAATACGCCAAGGGATTCGGTTTCGCCAAATCGATGATTTCCACGTATACCGCGGTCTTAGCGTCGCCTGGTTTTTTGTTCGTGGAGGAAGCGCCGGGCCAGCTCCACGACTACGCTTTAGCCACGCGACTGGCCCTGTTCTTATGGAACTCCACGCCCGATGCGCGGCTCATCGATCTGGCGCGACAAGGCAAGATGAGCGACCCGGAAGTATTGCGAGCCCAGACGGAACGGCTGCTCGACGACCCGAAATCGCGGCGATTCGTCGAGGCGTTCACCGACTATTGGCTCGATCTTCGCGAGATCGATGACAACTCGCCCTCCACGACGCTCTATAGCGACTACGAACTTGACGACCCTCTCAAGCTCGCGGCGGTTGAGGAGACGCGGCTCTTTATCGCCGAATTGCTGAAAGAAGACCTGCCCGCGCGGAACATCGTCCAATCTGACTTCACCTTTCTCAACGCACGGCTCGCGAAACACTACGGCCTGGACGGCGTCGAGGGTTCCAACATGCGCAAAGTAGCGCTCCCGGCAAACAGCGTCCGCGGCGGGTTGATGACCCAGGCCAGCGTGCTCAAGGTCACGGCAAATGGCACGACGACCTCGCCGGTGCTGCGCGGTGTGTGGGTCACGGAACGCATCCTCGGGTTTGAGACGCCGCCGCCGCCCCCGGTTCCGGCAGTCGAACCGGATATCCGTGGCGCGGTCACGATCCGTCAACAGATCGAGGCGCACCGGGCCGACGCGAGCTGCGCCTCGTGCCATGCCCGCATGGACCCGCCGGGTCTGGCGTTGGAAAGCTTCGATGTGATGGGGGCGTGGCGCGATCGCTATCGCGCCGTCAATGACGAGGTGCCAGCGGAAGCAGGGATTGGCCTCGATGGGCAACGATTCAAGTTTCACTACGCCCTTTCCGTTGACCCCAGCGGTACACTGCCCGACAGCCGCCAATTTGCCGACGTCCGTCAACTCAAGCAAATGTTGCTTGAGGACGAGGCAACGATCGCCCGCAACCTCGTTAAGCAATTAATGATCTATGCCACAGGGGCGCCGATTGGCTTCTCCGATCGGCAAGAGACGGATGCAATCCTCGAGCGGTCGCGACTGGGCAACTACGGTGTTCGCTCGATCATGCACGAGATCGTACAGAGCCGGCTGTTTCAGAACAAATAGATTGGCGCAGCGCAATGCGTGACGCTGTTCAAGAGAAAGCCGCTAGCATGCAAGAGAATCGATCCCATCGCCGCGCTGTTGGTCCCGGCTCCGTAACGCGCAACGCCATTCCACGGCGGCGATTCTTGCAGTGCGCGGGCGTCGCGATGTCGCTGCCGTTTCTGGATGCCATGGCGCCAGCTTTTGCCCGGGCCGGTTCACCGGGGGCATCTCCGGATGGGAAGCGCGCGCCGCGACGCATGCTGGCCATTTGCAATAACCTGGGCGTGCTGCCCGAGCACTTCTTTCCGACCGATGAAGGCTTCGACTACCAGCCCTCGCATTATCTAACCTTCCTGCAAGAGCACCGGGCGGACTTCACCGTCATCAGCGGCGTGTCCCATCCCAACGTGGATGGAGGACACCCCTCGGATATCAGTTTTCTCACCGCAGCGCCGCATCCGGCCAGCAGTTCCTTCCGCAACTCCATTTCACTGGATCAGCACGTCGCGGAACACATTGGCTCTCATACCCGCTTTCCTTCACTCGCGCTGGCCGTGAACGGCAGTCGCAGTCTGTCCTGGACCGGAACCGGCGTGGCCATCCCCCCCGAACAAAGTGCGTCGAGCGTGTTTGGGCAATTGTTCCTCCAGGGGACCAAGGCCGAGATCGAAGCAAAAATTCGCGAAGTTGATACCGGCCGCAGCATTCTCGACACTGTGTCGCAACAGGCGCAAGCTCTCAATCGCAACATGGGCGCCGGCGATCGAGATCGTCTCGACCAGTACTTCAGCAGCGTTCGCGACTTGGAGAGCCGCCTGCAATCTGCGCGAGCGTGGGAAAACAGGCCCAAGCCGGTGGTTGACGAACCAGCACCGAACGACCCGACCAACTCCGCGCAATTCATTCAAAAGATTGAGGTGATGTACCGGCTCGCACGCCTGGCCTTTCAGACGGACTCGGTACGCGCGATGACGCTGATGCAAAATGGCGTTTCCACGCCGGCCATGCAGATCCAAGGCGCCACGATTAGCGATGGCTATCACAACCTCTCGCACCACGGCAAGGCCGTCGACAAACTGGCGCAGCTCAAGGTGATCGACGAGTGGCAGATGCGGACGATGGCCGGATTGCTCACGGAGCTGAAATCGGTCGAGGAAGAAGGCGAAACGCTACTGGATAGGACGATGGTGCTTTACGGTTCGAACCTCGGTGATGCCAACGCGCATTCCACGACCAACATGCCGATTTTGTTGGCCGGTGGAGGATTCCGGCACGGCCAGCATCTGAAGTTCGACACGGCGAACAACTATCCGCTGCCGAACCTGTTTGTCTCGATGCTCGAGCGCATGAACATTGAATCGAGTACGTTCGCCACGGCGACTGGCGCCATGCGCGGCCTGGAGATGAGGTCATGATGTCCAAGCTGGCTATCTTGGATTCGATTCGCAGTGCGCTTCTGGCCGGCCTCGTTCTATGCTCGTCGTCGGCAGTGGGGGCCGAGGAGGTTGTGATTAATTTCGAACAGGTCCCGGTCAAGCTGGACCCTACAAACGATGAAGCGGTGAATCGTTTGGAGCGGTATGTGGACAAGGGCGTCGAGTTCAAGCTTGCGCGCTCGCCCGAGCGGAGCAAGGCCCGCGGAAGGATCATGTTTTTTTCGCATATCACGTCAGGACGCACAGGCATTCTCAATGCGATGGCGGATGAGCAGCAGATTCCCGTGCAGGTGCAATTTCCCCAGGGCGCCTCGGCGGTGACGATCGTCTTTTGGGCATCGACGGGCACGTCGGCCAGACTGGCGGCGTTCAATAGCCAAGGGGAAATCGTCGCTCGGAGCGAACTGGAAATGGTGCCCGGCCGCAAGAAACCTGAAGACCCGGTCCCGACGTTCGAACTCGAAGTTAAGGCCGGCGAAATCTCTTACGTGCAGTTCAATGGCCCGCGAACCAGCGAATACTTGGTGGCGGAAGAGGTGCGTTTCGTTCCTTTGGATACGCAGGCACGAAGCGATCCCTAGGCGTCAGTGCCAAGGGCCGTCCGGCGCCCAGTTCCAACGACAGCGATCAACAGTTCTCTCGGCCCGACTGCTGGGAACCGCTGGTGCCACCAGACATGGCCAAAAAGGTCGACCGGCGGGTCAAGTACCTGTCGGAGCATCGGATTCACCAACGGGCCGAATCGGGGCTGCTGTCGGGAATTCTCTTCTGTGCTCGTTGCGGCCGGCGGATTGAATACCAGTCGAAGGACCAGCGGTACGTCTGTCACCGCAAAGATGAGGCGTCTCAAACCTATGTCTATGACAGCGGGGGGACGATGGCCGAGGCGGACATTCTGCCCTGTCTGTTGGACCGAGCGGCGGCCGTGGCTGAGCAGGGAGCCAAACGACTGGACGACCTGCTGGTGAACGCCACGACCATGAAACGATCAGCGGCCGATCAAGCCTAACTTGAGGCGACCGAAGCCCGGCAGTCTCGGCAACCGGACTCTCAGCGGAACAAACTTTTGATTGAGAACTTGAACCCAGAGGCGGGGCGGATGATTAACCAGCGGGTGATCGCGCCCTGCGACAGGAGCTAGCCAAGGTCCACCAAACCATGGCCGGGCAGGTGGTGCTGCCTGCGGCCCGCAAAGATGAGGCCGAACAACAGCGGGAATGGTATCGGACCAAAGCCTTCCAGTTGACGCGGTTGTCCGACACGGCCCCCGATGGCGCCCCGGGTCACTTCTGGGTGCATGGTGACGCCGACATTCAGGTGAATGTACGGTCGAAATCCAGCCCCCCCCAGTTTGACAGTGAGGCCGCCAAAGCCTTACCTGTCGAACTCGAACTGCGGGCCACGGTCCACGGGTCCGGTAAGCTTTGGGACAAATACCGTGAGATTACCGTGAAATTCGAGCGTGAGACTAAGTTGCGGAAAGCAGCGACAGCTTGCTGATTTTCACGCGGGTATGCATCTGGCGGTGGCCGTTCTTGCGGCGCGTCGTTTTGCGACGGCGGAACTTTTGGACCACCAGCTTCGGGCCTTGCGTAACGCTGACGACTTCGCCAGTCACCTTGGCGCCGAGTACGTTGGGCGTGCCGATGCGGATGTCGCCGTCGGCCGACCAGGCCACGACCTCGTCGAACACGATCTCATCGCCGGCCGAAGCCTCGCGATAGTCGAGGTCCAACTCTAGCCCCTCTTCGACTTTATATTGCCGCCCGCCGTCAATGATGATCGCGTACATGCTCGAAAACCGCCGTGAAAGCGTCAGGTTCCTGAAAGGGCCGTCAGGCGGAGTCCAAAACTCCCCTGCTCCCCCTGCACGGTGAAGCCCCATAATCTAACCCTGCTCGACACAATTGTCGAGACCGGCGCGCAACCAATTTCATGCTACCGAGGCAGTTTGACCGGCGTGATTCGGCCATTCAGGGCGGTCGTTCAAAAACCGCCACTGCCGGGGGGCCATGATACAATCAAGCCGATTCCGGCAGCGCCGTGCCCGCGAGAGGTAAGCCATGTCAGAGCCGCAAGAAACTCAGCCGTCCGACGACCTGCTCGACGGCATTATTTGCGAATACCTCGAAGCAATGGAGCGCGGCGAGGCGGTCTCCCAGGACGCCTTTCTGGCGAAGCACCCCCAGTTCGCCCCCCAACTCCGGGAGTTTTTCAGCGACTGGGCCGGCATTTCCGATCCCGACGCCGGCGAAACGAGCGCTGGCGACGTCGACGCGAGTTCTACGGCGCCAAACGCCATGCTCGCCAATTTAGAGGACTTCGAACTCGTCAGGGAAATCGGCCGGGGCGGGATGGGGCAGGTCTTCGAGGCCCGGCAAAAATCATTGCGTCGGAGCGTGGCCATCAAAGCGATGTCGATCGGCAAGACCTCGGCGCGGCACGGCCGGCTGGGCGCCAAGGCCGCCGAACGCAACACCCAAGAACTGCGCGGCCGATTTCTACGTGAAGCGGAGGTGACCGGCGGCTTGCAGCATCCAGGCATTGTGCCGGTGTACGCCGTAGGCGCCGCCGAAGACGGGCAGCCGTATTACGCGATGCGGCTGATCGAGGGTGAAAGCCTGCACGACGCGATCGAAGCCTTTCATGCAGCGGTCTCGCCGGATGAAGACTTCACGCGCACCCGCGGCTTGGAGTTTCGCAAACTGTTGCGGCGATTGATCGACGTTTGCAACGCCATCGACTATGCCCACAGCCAGCAAGTGATCCATCGCGACATCAAGCCGCGCAATGTGATGCTAGGGCGCTTCGGCGAGACGCTCGTCGTCGATTGGGGGCTCGCTAAGCTCGCCACGGCGAAAGACGCGAATACCGGCGATACGCTGCCGTTGATCCCGCTCGACCAATACACCGGCACGCACCACGGCAGTGCTGTTGGCACGCCAGCGTTCATGAGCCCCGAACAGGCCGCTGGCGAGCTCGATCGACTTGGTCCGGCGAGCGACGTCTATAGTCTCGGCGCGACGCTCTATTGTTTGTTGACCGGCCAGCCCGCGTTCGCCGGCAAGGACTTGCTCGGCATTTTCGAGATGATCAAACGCGGCGAATTCCCGCCGCCGCGCGCCGTGCGCCCCGCGGTTCCGCCGGCGCTCGAGGCGATCTGCCTGAAAGCCATGTCGCTGGAACGGTCGAGCCGTTATCGCTCGGCCATCGAGTTGGCCGATGACTTGGACCGCTGGCTGGCGGACGAACCGCTGACGGCCTATCAAGAACCATGGCTCGAACGCTGCGCCCGTTGGGGGCGACGGCACCGCACGTGGCTTCGCGCGGGCGTGGCGACGCTGACGCTCTTGGCGATCGGCGGCAGCGTCGCGGCGTGGTTGATCAATCAATCGCGCGCGAAGGCGGAACTACGCCGCGGGCAGGCCGTGGCCCGCTTGGCTCAGTCCCGCGAGGCGACCGACGCCTGGCTGACGGGAGTCAGCGAGTTGATTGAACTGTATCCGGATATGCAGAAAGGGCGCAGCGCACTGCTGGAAAAGGCCGCCACGTATTACGATGATTTCGCCGAGCAAGCCAACGACGATCCGGCGCTGGAACTGGAACGCGGCCGCACGAAGCTGCGGTTGGGCGACGTGCGGCGCATGCTCGACCAACAGCCGGAGGCGGAAGAAGCGTATCGGACCGCGCGCGATCTCCTCGACACACTGACGCTCGACTCCCTGGAATTGCGTCTGGAACGCGCGAACAGCCGCATCAAGCTCGCGATGACGCTGGCCGAAACCGATCAGCGCAAGGAAGCTGACAAGCTCTACGGCGAAGCGATTGCCATCGCCGAGCAGTTGTTGAGCGCGCAACCCGAGCGGTTCGAGTTCCGCGAGGCGTGGGTTTCCGCGATGATCGATCGTGCCAGCCTTTGGGCGGCGGAGGGGCGATTGGATGAGGCGGAGCGATTATCACTCGACGCGACTACCAAACTATCCGCATGGAGAAATGCGCAGGCGTCGGACGCACGCTACGAAGCTCTGCAAGCGAAGTTCTTTGCCGCTGCGGCCGAAATCGCGATGTTGCGTGGGAAGTACCTCGAAGCGTCCACCATGCTTGGCGACGCGGCGAAGAGCCTGGCCTGGCTGAGCGGACAGGAAGAGCGTCACGCTGGCTACCGCAACGATCGCGCGTCGGTCCTGGTACTGCAAGCCATTGCCTCACGAGCGCTCGGGGATAGTGACCTCGAACTTCAAGCTTATGTCGGCGCTCGCGCGGAATATCAACTCCTGGCCGACACGTTTCGAGAAGTGCCCGGCTACCGACAGAACCTGGCGCTCACTATGACCGATCTCGCGCAGGTGCAGTTGCAACTCGGCAACACTACCGCCGCCAAGCAACTTGCCGAGGACGCGATCGAAGTCTTCACCGCGTTAGTGAGTCATTCTGATTTACCACCTTACCGTGAATCGTTGGCCGCGGCGAAGGATGTGCTCGGGCAAGTCTTACTGGATTTGGACGATCTTACCGCCGCGCAAATCAACTTCACGGGCGCCAGGGATGAGCTCGAAAGACTGTTGACCGAAGCGCAAGGGGAACCGGCGTACCTGCATCGATTGGCGGTGGTGAAAAGCCACCTGGCCCAGGCCTCGCGCACGCCGGGCGAACTCGAGCAGGAATACTACAACGAGTCGCGGCAACTGTTCGCGAAACTGCTTACGGAACCAGGCGCGCTGCCCGCTCACTTTCAATCAGCGGCGCTGATGGAATACCGCTGCGGTAGCCTGTTCTTCGCGGCGGGCGATCAAGAGCGTGGACGCACTGCATTGATGGAGGCCAAGCGTCATTTCGAGGCGCTCGATTCCATGCTGTCGCCCCCGGAATACCTGGATCAATTCGCGACGTACTTGGTGGAATGCCCGGCAACGGAACTCCGCGAAGCGGAGTTGGCGGCGCAACTGTCGCGACGAGCCGTCAACGCCGCGGATCGCAATTATGAATACGCCGTTACCGAGGCGGCTGCGTGGTATCGACAAGAGATGTTTGCGGAATGCCAGTCGGCCTTGGAAAACGTGCCGAACGGCCGAGCGATGTTCTGGCTGGCGATGGCGTTGGCCAAACAAGGCGATTTACCTGCCGCGCAAGAACAACTGCGCCAAGGGCAAGCCTGGATGCAAGAACATCGCCCCGGCAATCAAGAACTACGGCAACTCCGCGCGGAAGCCGAACAGGTCGTCGCCGCGCCGTAGGGGTAGGGCTAGTTCCGCACGCGGCAGTTCGGCAAGGCGCGCTTCAGTTTCGCAACGCCCGCCTTGGTCACCTGCGTATCGATCAGCGATAGTTCCTGGAGCGTCTTAATCTGCTCAATCTGCGCGAGCCCCGCGTCGGTAATCTTCGTGTCGGTCAGAATCAGCTGTTCGAGCGCCGGAAGCTTCGTGAGCTGCGCCATCCCTGCGTCCGTTACGTCGCTGGCCCAAATATCGAGCGACTTGAGCTTCGGAAAGCTCGCAAAGTGGACCAACTCCGCGTCCGTAACGCGCGGATTGCGATCGCCCGGGTAAATGTCCCAGGCGACGCCGACGACGTTCAAAGCGCCCGCAGGCAGCCCCGTCTCTGCGGAGATCGTGGTCGCCTTGCCATCGGCATCGACCTGGAGCTGCCCGCCGCTGTCCAACACCCAACGCGCGGCGATGCGCTCGGGATCGGTCTCCGCACCACAGCCGGTAATCAGGGCGAGGAGTAGCAACATCAGCCAATATCGAACAGCCGGTACGCGACGCATTCTCGACATGCTTTGTATGTCATCGATGAACATGTGCAGAACACAGTCTCCTTTCGCTCCGCGAAAGGCCGAACCTTTCGCGGAGCGAAAGGAGACTGTGGGGGCACCAACGAAAACGAATGGGTCGTGGGCCGCACTGCGCGGCCCACGACACGATTCCAATGCATGGTCAACTACTGCGGAACATCGCCAGTCGGCAGGTCCGAATCCGCCGGCGTGGCCCAGTAGTACCACTGCTCGTCCGTGACCGCGCTCGTCAGCGAGCGCACGCCGCCGTCGGCCATGCAGACGTTGATCGCCTCCGACGCGATGCTCTGCGCCTTGAGCGGATGCACGTTATCCACCGGCGGGTTGAACTCCGGCTTCTTGTGACACTTGCATTGCCAAGTCTGATCGGCGTTCCAGGCCACGGCGCCGTTGAAATTCACGAAGCCAGTCCGCGCCCAATATCCGCTCACATACATGTGGTCGGTCGGTAACAGCACCGGCAGCATCGAGTCGAGCCAGAAGCGGCCTTGGAAGCTCATCGTGTCCGGCGCCACGCCGTACCCCCAAAGCGCGCCACCGACGGCCGGAACGCCTGTCGGCCGGCTGGAACGCGCGTATTTCTCGGCGAACAGAATTGTGTTGGACGTGCCGTCCTTGATCTGCGCGGAGAGCTTCACGCCTTTGTCGGCGAACACCTGGTAGTTGCCGCCGTAGCTGCTCAGCCCCCAGACATTGCCTTCCGTCGCCCACGCCGGAACCTGTGTATCGAGCTTGTACAACCCATCGGCATAGGTGACGTCGCCGGGGTGAGCGAGCGTCGGAATCGCCTGACTGCGCGCCTTGTCCGGGCCCAGCTTGTGCAGCGCCGATTGCTCGAAGAACGGGAGCAAATGGTAGACCAACGAACCACTTGCGCCCGATTCAGTCGTGGCGGGAAAATGCCCGAACATCGGCGGCGTGATCCGCTTGGCGTTCTCGGCGGTGTGCACGGCGAGGCCAAGCTGTTTCAAGTTGTTCTTCGACGAGGCCTGGCGCGCCGAAGCGCGCGCAGTCTGCAGCGCCGGCAGCAACAGGGCGATCAAGATGCCGATGATGGCGATCACAACCAGCAATTCCACCAACGTGAAGGCCGCTCGGCGGCGACGAAACAAGGTCATCGGTAAAACTCCTCGAAAAAAAGAAACGGAGCCATATCGGGCGCTGCGAAACATCGCGAAGGTTGCCGCGCGCGAACGCGCTGGCTGGACGACGTCTTCCCGGACCGGGACCACGTGCGCGACGCGCTTCGTCCTAAATGAGAGAACCGGCGACTGCGCTAAAATCTGTCGAATTGACTGGATTAACGCAGCGCGATTTCCAGGACGGTCACGCCGCCACCGTGCGAGAGCGCACTCACGAAAAGCCCTGGCCGAACGTGACCGGATCGAAGGTCGTCGCGGCGCAGGACATGTAGAAACTCGGGAAAGGCAGGTGGAAAACTCCGAGCAATCCCCAGCAAACTAATGCTTCCGCCTCGCGCCGTCAAGTTGAAGCGCAAAGCCCGACCAGCGACGTCGCACTCAACAAGCCCAGGGAAGGCCCTCAAAGTCAACACTATCGCCAGCGACGATGGTGGCCTTCCCTGGGCTTATCCGCGCACAGTTTCGCCAATCGGTTCACTCGTGCGCCAGCGACCGCTCGAAAATCACCAGGTTCTGTTGCCGGTCAGGATCCCAGCGGATGCCGACGATGTCGTAGCCCTGCGCGATCGCCATGTGCAGCATCGGCCGATGCTGGTTGTGGCATTCGAAGCGAATCACTTCGTATTCCTGCTGCTTGGCCCATTCATGCACGCCAGCCATCAACTGTGCCGCTACGCCCGCCCGGCGATAGTCCGGCAACACGCCGTAAAGCCAGGCAAAGAAGGCGTTGGGCTTCAGCTCGAACCCGACGAAGAATCCGACGGGATTGTCGTCGATCGCCGCTGCCATCATCAGTACGTTGTAGCGCCCGAGAAACCGTCGCCGCAGAAACGCCGCGTCACGTTGCGGGCGGAAAATCTGGTTGTACAGACTCGCCACCAACGGAATCTCTTCCGGCCCGAGAACATCGATCTTGGCGTTCGCCATGGTGCTCGCAATCCATCGCTGGTGTTGACGGTACGCACTTGTTGAAGGAACTAAGCAACGGGTGCCACTGGCGGCTGGTCCGCCAGTGTGGGATTCACGCCGAGCATAGGTCCTACTCAAGCACTGGCGGACCAGCCGCCAGTGACGCCCCACTCAGGGGCGACGCATTTCGAATGGTTCGTCGCGAGTCATTGTGCCCGAATCGCTCAATCCGCCGCAAGTGCGATTGGCGAGCGTCCGATGCTCCACTCCCCCTCGCCGGCGCTTCGAGTTACTGTGAACGCTGCCGCGAACGCCTTCGCCCTGGCCGGGAGTCATCAAGTTGTCGATTACCAAGGGAATCATTCTCGCTGGCGGGTCGGGCACGCGGTTGTATCCGGCCACGCTGGGCGTCAGCAAGCAGTTGCTGCCCGTGTACGACAAGCCGATGGTCTACTACCCGCTGTCGACCTTGATGTTGGCCGGCATTCGTGACTTGCTGCTGATCTCCACCCCGGACGACCTGCCCAGCTTTCGACGCGTCCTTGGCGACGGCTCGCGAATCGGCGTTTCCATTCAATACGCCGAACAACCCAAGCCGGAAGGCCTGGCCCAGGCATTTTTGATCGGCCGCGATTTCATCGCCGGCGACGGCGTCGCACTCGTGCTCGGAGACAATCTGTACTTCGGCCACGGGCTGGTCGAACTAGTGACCCGCGCGGCTCAGCAAACATCGGGCGCGACGGTTTTCGCCTATCCTGTCCGCGAACCGCAACGCTATGGCGTCGTGCAACTGGACGCCGCCGGGAAACCCATCTCGATCGAAGAGAAGCCGACAAAGCCCAAGTCGAATCTCGCCGTTACCGGGCTCTACTTCTACGATCATCGCGTCGTGGAAATCGCCGCCGCGCTGCGCCCCTCCGCGCGCGGCGAACTGGAAATCACCGACGTCAACCGCGAGTATCTCCGACAAGGCCAATTGCAGGTCATTCCATTCGGCCGTGGCTTCGCCTGGCTCGATACCGGCACGCCAGAAGCCTTGTTGCAAGCCTCGACCTTCGTCGAAACATTGCAATCACGGCAAGGCCTGAACATCGCCTGCCTGGAAGAAATCGCGCTACGGCAAGGTTGGATCACTCGCGAAGAAGTCACAACAGCGGCGCGGCCCTTAGCGAATGAGTACGGAAACTACCTGCGGCGGCTGGCGGAGGAGTAGCAATGAAACGGTGGGTCGGCCTCAATCAGTGTGTTATACTGCACGTCCCGCCAGATTCCCTCCCGGATCCGCCGCCCATGAAGCGATTGCTGCTTCACATCATGTTGGCCGTCGCCCTGCTCCAAGCAAGCGGCGCGGCCGCCGAGGGACCGGACTTTCGCGATGACGTCCTCCCTCTCCTCAAACTCCATTGCGTACGCTGTCATGGCCCGGCCAAGCAAGCAGGAGAGCTGAACCTCAGCCTCCCCACGGCCATCGCCCGCGGCGGCGAGAACGGACCGGCGGTCAACACCGCGGAAGCAACATCCAGCCTCCTCTGGCAGCGCGTCGAATCCAACGAAATGCCGCCCGAGGAACCGCTCCCCGACGACGCCAAGCAGATCCTGAAACAGTGGCTCGCAGCCGGCGCACCAGGCTTACCTACTGAGGTTTCACCGAAACCAAACGGCGACGAACACTGGGCCTACCAACCGCTAAACCCCTCGGCGCCGCCCGAGCCGCGCGACGCCTCGCGCCTCATTAACGACATCGATCGCTTCATTCAGTCCACGCTGGAGTCGCGAGGATTGTCGCTCGCCCCCGCAGCCGACCGCACCACGCTCATTCGCCGTGTCGCTTTCGACCTCACCGGTCTACCTCCCTCGCCCGCTGAGATCGCGGCCTTCGTCAACGACACAAACGATCACGCCTACGAAAACATGGTCGACCGCTATCTCGCCTCGCCTCACTACGGTGAGCGTTGGGGAAAATACTGGCTCGACGCCGCTGGCTACGCCGACTCCAACGGCTACTTCAACGCCGACACCGATCGCCCGCACGCCTTCCGCTATCGCGATTGGGTCATCAACTCCGTCAACAGCGACCAGCCGTTCGACGCCTTCCTCCATGCACAGCTCGCCGGCGACACCCTCGCCAGCTACAAACCTGGCGCTGACGTCACACCGGAAATGTTGCCGCTGCTCGCCGCCACGCACTTCCTCCGCAACAGCCCCGACGGCACCGACAGCAGCGACGGCAACGACGACGAACGCCGCGCCGATAAATACGCCGTCCTCGAAGGCTCCGTCCAAATCATGGGCTCGGCCCTCTTCGGCGTCACCACGCAATGCGCCCGTTGCCACGACCACAAGTTCGAGCCTTTCAAGCAACGCGACTACTACCAACTGCAAGCGATCCTCTTCCCGGCCTTCAATGT